>CAZYDN010000101.1:0-1006 GCA_964646315.1 uncultured Candidatus Saccharibacteria bacterium | reverse complement strand
CTATCATATACACAGGAAGGTCGCGCGCTCATGCGCTACCTCATTCTTTGAATTTCGGAGAGTTCTCATGCTTTCGCAGCACATCAGTTCGTCGCAAAAAATCACCCCGGCTGTGACTCTCCACAAGGAGTATCGCACCCCGGCCAACGCGTTCAGTTTGAACGGCACCGGCGTGATGCAGGAAGGTATCGAAGTCGAAATCAACCATCCGATGGGCGGCGACCTGCCGGTGCTGATGCTCGGTGAGTATTGGATGCAATCAGACCGGTTCTATCCGTGCCGGGTGGTCGAGGAAGACTCGAGGTTCTTGGCCAGACATCTGGCCATTAAGACTATCGAGTCGAGTCAGGGGCGCAGGCCCCGCCGACAACTGACCCGCCCGCAAGGGTCCAATGTCCCACTCCTCCTTTTCGTGAATCCCTCTGTACGACTCCCGAAGGGCGCCACACAGACCGCGAATTTCTGGAAGGGTGTGGGCGACTGCCCGCTCATTATGAGTACGGACTATCGATCCGGTGAAACGCTGCTCTCCTTCTCCAAGGACGGCGACAGCGCTTCGATTTTCCTCTCAGATGGCCGAGTCCTGGGCGTGGTCCGGAACGACAGAGTTCTTCAGGTGGTGAAACTTACCCTGGAAGAACAAGCCGAGCGTCGAGTGCAACTCGCCGTCAATGCCCTCAAAAAGGCCGAGACGGATCTGAAAGGCGACAACCTCGTGCGTGCGGTGGACCTGCTCTACCACATGCTTGCGGATGTACTCGCTGTCGGCGGCAAACGCTCCGACAGCGTCTTCGATAAGGTGTCGAACATCCTGATTGAAGCCGGTGAACAAGGCCGGCTTCGCTCGGGCGTGCAGCTCCACGTCGAGGAAGCCTTCAACAAGGTGTGCTCCAGTACAGCACTGCAGTTCAAGTTGGCTTGTGAGAGTGCAAATGCTCGGAAGAACGGCGGCGGCGCCTTCGGCAACGTCCATCTCCTGAGTGACTGCACGAACCCCAAGGGTCCG
>CAZYDN010000100.1:0-1024 GCA_964646315.1 uncultured Candidatus Saccharibacteria bacterium | reverse complement strand
GGTGGGCGATCAAATGAGCCGTAAAACCGTCCTACCTCCCGAACTCGTCGAAGAGTGCCGCCAGCGCTATTACGCAGGCGAAGGGTACCGTGATCTGCAAAGGTGGTTGCTTGCCGAGCACGGTATCAAGGTAAGCCACATGACGGTGCGCGCCCTGATTATGCGGCTGGAGAACAGCGAGATCATGGCTGGCGCAGAGAACCTTGTGACCAGCGTCGAAGCTGCCGACGAACTGCCACCTGACCTGGGCGACCTGGATACCGAGGCACCGGAGCCGGAACAGACACAGATAGCGGTCGAAGTGCCCGACGAAGCGCTGGTAATGCTGTCTCGCAATCGCCTAGCCAAAGCGAGCACATCCGTGTGGCTCGACTATCGACGCAAGAAGATATCAGCGGCGGAGGCGCTAGGCGTCGAATTGCAGGTCAGCAAAGAGCTGCGGGCGATCATGGTTGATCGCGCTCGACTGCGGAACCTCGAAAAGACTGTCGCACCATCCTTGCGGCCAACAACGCAAACCACCGAATCGCAGCCAGACGAGCCAATGGTCGTCTTTGGGGGTAACTAGGTTGCCGCTAAAAGTCAACCTATCACCAAAGCAGGCGGCGGCAGTCAATAGCGACGCGGACCTCGTGATATTCGGCGGCGGAAACGGCGGCGGCAAGACGTTTTGCTTGCAGATGATCCCACTCCTACCCGAGTACCAGCGAACAGCTGGGTGTCAGTCGGTGATCTTCGCGGAGTCCGACCGAAAGCTCGAAATGGCCGGTGGCCTCGCTGACAAGTGCAAGCTCTACTATAGCCAGGCGCACCCACTCGGACTTGAAGGGTTTCGGCAATCCCCCCGCAAGCGCTGGAGCTTCCCGGCTAAAGGCGGAGGCTCTGCCACAGTGGATCTGTCCTACGTCGGCGAACCGGGCCAGTGGGACGGGCTAGAGGCTGCGGTGATCTGTATCGACCAAATCGAGCAGGTCACGGAAAAGCAAGCCTGGTCGGTCTTTGGCCGCAATCGGTCAGATACCGG
>CAZYDN010000099.1:0-1029 GCA_964646315.1 uncultured Candidatus Saccharibacteria bacterium | reverse complement strand
CATTAGATCTAACGAGCGCAAATCCTGAGCTTGTTTTCATTAATAATTGAACAACGACAAGTAATATAACTCTAAAATTCGCAACAAGTGCAGCAGATCGTCCTATATTCTGATTCTTAATAGAAATTAAATAATTATGGCAACAATTACCTCGACAACATCAGGACTCTACTCAGTATGATGAACATGGGTATGATGAATAGCTGAAATATTCAAATCAAATCTTGCTAGTACAAAAAATGAAATAATAAGAAAAATAGAAGATGAATCATCAATAATAAGAACAAATATAGATGAGAATAATAATGAGATAAATTCTCATCTTACTGTTGCAAAAGATAGCATTATTCATACAATAAATCAAACGGAAACAGAAATATGCTCAGACGTAGTAAGAACAAAGAAAGAAATAAAAGAAGATAATGTAAGTACAAGACAACTTATCAGACAGAAAGCAAAGAAACAAGAGGAATTCATACAAAAACAGCTTGATAGTGATGAGAAAATACAAAAACTAATAGAAGATGAGGCGGATGAAATAGAAGATCAAATTGAATGAATTTACTGTAAAGAAGCTGATATGATCGAAACAGAAATAAAAAAACAGCATGAGATGGAGGCGGATGAAATAGAATCTAACTTATAAACAATGGCAACAACCACACAAGATCAAAATAGAGCAAAATTCCTTGAATTACGAGCTCAAGGAATGAGTGTTGCTGATGCAAGAGATAAATCATATTGACCAGCACCAACTGCACCTGTTGCACCTACTACTCCAGCAACTCCTCTTGTACCAACTCCAACAGTTACACCAGCACCAGTAGCACCTACTGTAAATGTACAAGAACAAATGGCAGGTAAAACAGTAGCAGAAAGACAAGCTATCAGATCTTGAACTCCTACTGTAGTTGCACCTGTTGCACCTGTTGCACCAAATACTCCACCACCAGTACAAAATGTAAGTGACACAGCACCAGTAAAACAAGATGCAACTCCTTGAATTACTCAAGATGCCTTTCAACAAGC
>CAZYDN010000098.1:0-1036 GCA_964646315.1 uncultured Candidatus Saccharibacteria bacterium | reverse complement strand
CCAGCTCATCGGGCGCTCGCTGCCCGTGGATTCTTGCGGTACCGATCGAGCCACCGTTTCACCTCGGCCGCCTGCGCCCGCTCGATGGCCAAGGCTGGGTGCTCAACGGGTCGCCCCTTGTCATCGGCCACAACGAGCCCCTCGCGATCTAGTTGCGCCTGGGCGGCGCGCATTCGCCCAAGCGCAACCGCCCACGCCTCAATGCCGGACCGTTCGTCTGCCGCGAAAGTTCCGAGCGTCGCGACGATTTCGCCCCACGCTTTCTGCGCGGCCTCGCTGAGATGGTCCGGCGGTGACACCTTGACTTTCGTCATGAGGCGACCTTACCGACCTCGACCGTGGCACCCATAGCCACCGGTGATGGTGTGTCGTCAGTCCGCATCCCCGCCAGTATGGGGAGGTCTTCACAGCGTGTCGCACCTTCCGGTGTCTCCGCCCAGACTTGGTCGATGATTCCCGCCATAAATCCGGCAAGGTCTGGGTCGTCTGATATCTCGATCGACTCCAGGCGGGGATTGTGGTTGAGGTTCATCGAGGTACGCACGACGATTGACCAGTCGTCGTTGGTGATCGCCGCGAACTTGGCGTGAGTCTTGGTGGTGCGGATTGCGTCGGCGCCGAACAGGCGGGTGACCTCAGCGCAGTAGGCGGCTTGCCGCGAGATGAAGCTGCGGTCAACAAGTAGGCGGAATCGCCTGATGTTGCCCTCGGCGAGGAGGGTGTGTGCGCGTTCGGCGTCCGCTGTTGCGGCGGTCCATGTGGACACGGCGACCTCGCACGGCCCAGCCTGTCGGACAAGGTGCTCGATCGCGTCGATCAGCGAAAATTGACCGAACGTGAGGCAGTAGACCTCCATGCTCTCGGTGAGTGGCCCGATTGCTTGGGCGGCCGTGTCGGTCTTGTTGAGCCGCACGCGGCGCGTGCGTTTACGCCCATGGTGTGTGGTAGCGGTCTCGATCATGGTGTCTCCTGATTGGGGTTGTGCCGGGCGCGTGCCCGGTTGATCGTCGACTCCGACACCCCCGCATCGGCCGCC
>CAZYDN010000097.1:0-1049 GCA_964646315.1 uncultured Candidatus Saccharibacteria bacterium | reverse complement strand
GCCCAAGAACGCCATCACCTCCTAGAAGAACTAAACGCCACCCGCACTGAATACCCGGAAGACGCCACCCTCGTCAGCCTCATCGAAGCACAAGTCAAAGCCCACCCCGAGCAGACCGCCGTCAGCTACGAAGGGCAGACCCTCAGCTACCGCGAACTCAACCAAAAAGCCAACCAGCTCGCCCATCACCTGATTGGTCTGGGCGTCAAACCCGACAGCCTCGTCGCCATCTGCTGCGAACGCAGCCTGGAAATGATGGTGGGCCTGCTCGGCATCCTCAAGGCTGGCGGCGCCTATCTGCCGATCGACCCCGCCTACCCGCAAGAGCGCATCGACTACATGCTGGCCGATGCTCAGGCCGGCATCGTCCTCACCCAGCAAAGCCTCAAGAGCAGCCTAAAAACTTCGGCCCAAATCATCGCTCTGGATACCGACTGGCCAACGATCAACCCGCAAAAGACCCGCAACCCCAGCCACAAAGAAAGCGGACTCCAGCCCCATCACCTCGCCTACGTCATCTACACCTCCGGCTCCACCGGCCAGCCCAAAGGCGTCATGCTCGAACACCGCGGCCTGTGCAACCTCGTCGCCACCCAGATCGCCCCGCTCAAGCTCAAACCCGGCAGCCGCATGCTGCAATTTGCCACCCTCAGCTTCGACGCCTGCACCTGGGAATGCGCCCTGGCCCTCGGCAGTGGTGCCAGTCTGCACCTCGCCCAACGCGAAGACCTCATGCCTGGCGCCCCACTGATCAAACTCCTCACCGAGCAGCAAATCAGCCACGCCCTGCTGCCACCGATTGCCCTCGCCGCAATCCCCAGTGACACCTCGCTCACCCAGCTCAAGACCCTGCTCGTCGGCGGCGACGCCTGCAGCGAAAGCCTCGTACAACAATGGGCAAAGAACCGGCAACTCATCAACGCCTACGGCCCCACCGAAGCCACCGTCTACGCCACCACCTACCACTGCAACCCTGAAGAACCCGGCCACCCACCCATCGGCCACCCCATCGCCAACACCCAGATCTACATCCTCGACGCCCACCAGCA
>CAZYDN010000096.1:0-1066 GCA_964646315.1 uncultured Candidatus Saccharibacteria bacterium | reverse complement strand
CCGACTGTGGTACAGGGGCGTACAGTTCCTTGAGCATGTTGCGGAAGGATGTACCGGCAGCAGTTCCAGTGATGTTGACTTTTGCAAGCAGCGTGATGGCAGTCGCCGTATCTTCTAGGTTTGCACCGTATTGCTCGCCAACAACAGAGGCTGTCTTCATGGCCTCTGTCATACCCTGGACCGAGGTCTGAGATAGGGCAGCCGCCTTGGCGAACACATCCCCCACCCGCTCAGAGTCCTTGACGGTCAGGTTGAAGGCTTTCATCACACCTACTAGGGTGACAGCCGCCTGCTCCATCTCCATCTCACCGACAGTGGCAAGGTTCAATGTCTGTGGCATCGCCTCAAGAGCCTCAGATGCATCAAGACCGGCCTGAGCCAGTATCCTGAAGCCGCTGGCAATCTCTGTGGGTCCCCGCAAACCTGTCTGTGAAAGGCTCAGAGCTGAGTCGGACAGCCTCTGAATAGCTTCGGCTGACTCACCTCCCAGCGCCTTCACAAAGGTGAGCTGGTAAGCGAACTCGGAGCCAGCCTTGGCTGCGTTTATGAACGCGCTGCCAATGGTTGCTCCAGCCAGCAGCGGGATGAGTGAGCCATAAGTGATCCACAGCGTACCCAGCGAACCCGCCAAACCCCTAGCCGCTGCATGCCCCTCATTGGCGACCTTGTTCCAGTGAATCTGGGAGGCGGCGCTTTCTTTGGTGGCCGGGGCGAGGGATTTGTGAGACGCCTCAAGTTCTTTCGGCAGCGCAGCCACAGCCGGGGTTGCCGCTGATGTAGTGTTCATCAGGGCGTTGTAGGTTTGTGTCGGCTTACCTGCCCGCTCCTGTGCCAGTCTCTGTTGGTTGGCTGCATACGCAGCCTGTGCCGCTGAGGTGTTAGTGCGTGTAGCAGCAGCCAGGCGTAGTTCAGCCTCCGCAGCCAAGTTGGCCGCTTCCGCCCTCTCTTTGAGGATTCGGGCTTGGGCAGCATTGCTTGAGGCCTGAGCTGTGGAGATGCTTGCTGCTGAAACCTGGGCCAACCGTGCTTCCGCCGCAGCCGCGAGGTTGGCCGCTTCCGCCCTCTC
>CAZYDN010000095.1:0-1090 GCA_964646315.1 uncultured Candidatus Saccharibacteria bacterium | reverse complement strand
GTCATAACGGAAGGGTTGAAAAGGAATTTAGCCATTGATTGCCTCCTTTTCTTTAAAGCATGTACGTATGTAATACCATCGTTCATTATTATCATCAATTAATTTATAATCATGGTCATCTTCTTCTACAACTTCATATTCCTTACCAACTGTAACATTTCTCATTGTAAATGTTTCGTTTGGTTTTTCTATACACTCAACAAACTTTGGTATATTATCCATTCCTCCCTCCTTTTCTTAATCCCTCAAACCTCTGTTTAACTTCATTAATTGCGGCTTCTTCGGCTGCTGTGATACTATCCATAGCCACCTCCCGCTCCGTTGTTGATGTCTTTTCTCGCTATCATCCATTGTTGCATAAATCCTGCACCTGCAACTCCCGTTAATAACGAACAGCCATAGGAAAGCCAAAAAGTTAAGTGCTTGCTGTTTCCTTCAACTTCGCCAGTCATAGCAAAGGTAACAGCCCAAAAGGATAAGAATAAGGCTGCAATAGCCCATAAGATTAATGATGCTTTAGTTTTGTTTTTCATTTTGTTTTAGTTTAAATTGTTTAACGTTGTTTTCTTCTTTGTTTCGCTGCTCTTTGTTGGCTGCGATAAGTTTGTTTAATATGCTTGTAAGGTATGAATATTGGCGATGAATACCAATGAAATTCACCCGCTCCGTTGCCGCTACCAAATTGCGGAGGGCTTATAATCTTTGCGCTTCCTAATGTGGGAGTTCCCGACATCATCAATGCCATTGCAAAGAATCCTAATATTCTACGATTTAATTTCATTTTCTTCTTTTGTTAGCTTTTCTTACTTGCGCTCTATAAGTTTGTTTCGGGTGGTAGTAAGGAATGTAAATAGGATTTGGCTTATCCATCATTCTTACATGGTTAAAATCTAATCCGCCTCCTACTTGGCTTACTGAAATGCCTTGCTTGCGTTCTTGTCTTAAAATTGTGGCTTGCTTGTTTGCTCCCGAAACTTCATTTTGAATTGGGCTTTCTGCTGCTTTAGCTTGTTGCGGTGCTGCAACCATTGACATTGCAGCGATAAATGCTGCTACTGTTTGTTTAAATCTGTTGTTTTTCATTTTGTTT
>CAZYDN010000094.1:0-1100 GCA_964646315.1 uncultured Candidatus Saccharibacteria bacterium | reverse complement strand
GCCTCCTCAAGCTTCTTCTTGAGCTCAGCAGCCTCGTCCTTACCAAGACCTTCCTTAACCATCGAAGGCGCTCCGTCAACGAGATCCTTTGCCTCCTTGAGACCAAGAGCAAGAACCTCCTTAACTACCTTGATAACTGAGATCTTGTTTGCTCCAGCGTCGGTGAGTTCTACATCCATAGTAGACTTCTCTTCCTCGCCACCGGCAGAAGCTCCAGCAGGACCTGCTACAGCAACAGCTGCGGCTGATACGCCGAACTTCTTCTCGAATACCTTCACGAGCTCAGAGAGCTCAAGAACGGTCATCTTCTCGATTTCAGCAACGATAGCTGCAAACTTTGCAGGAACCTCGAATGCCTCCTCCTCTGCTACAGGGGCCGCAGCCTCCTTTACCTCTTCGGCAACTGGGGCCTCCACCGGAGTCTCCTCTACTGCTGCCTCCTGAATTGTTTCGTCAGACATACTGTTTTAAATAAAATTATTATGCAGCTTTCTTCTCCGCGATTTTGTCGAGCGCAATAACGAGTCCCTGGATTGGGCTGTTGATTACGTTTACGAACATGCCACGAAGTACTGGTAGTGGTGGGATGGTTGCGATTGCGCGCATGCCGGCGGCATCTACGAACGCTCCATCAAATACACCTCCAACAATCGTGAGTGCGTCTTTGTGCTTCTTGCCGTGCTCGAATATTTCGCGGGCAGGCAGTGTAGCGTCCCCCGTGCTCCATGCCATCGCAATCTCGCCTGGGAGCTCGGGCATAGTGCCCTGGTATCCCTTATCAGCAAGTGCACGACGGATAAGCGTTTTCTTGGCGACCAAGTAGCCAATATCCGAGTTACGAAGCGTGCGGCGCATAGCCGACGTATCTCCTACGGAAAGACCCTTGAATCCTACGAATACTACTGATGACGCGGTTGACGCAGCATCAGCAACCTTCGCAATTACCTCTTCTTTCTTTGCTTTGGTGATTGCCATAGTGTGGTGTTTGGTTGTACGAAACGCGAAACGGCCCAACAGTTTCCTGTAGGACCGAAGGCGATGGAGACATTCGACCGGCGTCGCTCACATAAGCATGAGCGTTCCTTTCGTCCCTCGGTAGG
>CAZYDN010000093.1:0-1110 GCA_964646315.1 uncultured Candidatus Saccharibacteria bacterium | reverse complement strand
GGCATCGGCTACACCGCGCAGGCCAACGTCACCGAGTACGACCCCCGCCACGACAAGAACTGAGCACTGGACCACCCCACCCGCACCACCATCAAGAGGGAGAGCACATCGTGCCCGTTACATTTCAGGTGGTCGGCAACCTCGCCGACTTCGGCAACGACGTCCGAGCGGGCGTCAAGGTCCGCGCCACGGCAACCCCCAACGTCAAGGTCGGCGACGTCGCGGTCCACTCCAACCAGCCCGAGACTGTCGTCACTGACGCGGCGGGCGCGTTCACCCTCGAGCTCGTGAGCCTGCCCGGGGTTTGGTACCGCATCCAGACCCCCTACGCGAACGGGATCAACACGGTGAACCTCGCCGGGTACGTCCCCGACGTGGGCGACCCGACCAGCGGGGCCGTGTTCCCGGCGTTGACGGTGATCAACCTCAAGGACGTCGTCAGCGAGGACCCGACGCCAGGCTATGAGGCGATCACGGTCGGCGCCACCTCCGTCAACGGGAAGGTCGGCGCGGTCGTCCTCGACGCGGCCGACGTGGGAGCGGACCCTGCCGGGACCGCCGCGTCCCTCGTGGGTGCATTGACGATCCCGGACTCACCCGACGACATCGGCGCGGCCACGGCCGCTCAGGGCGCGAAGGCTGACACAGCGCTCCAGCCCGGTGACCTGGCCGTCTACGCCACCAACGGGGGTCTCTACTTTCCCACCCCCAACGCCTGGCTCAAGTGGCGTGCCCGCCGCGCAGCAGTCATGGCCGCCACCACGCAAGGTCACATCGCCGTGGTTGGCGACTCAATCGCGTACGGTGCAGCCGCCTCTGGCACCACGACGCCGAAATACTCCACGTCATGGCCGGGACGCCTCCGCGCCCTATTGGCAGCCCGGTACGGGTCCGCCGGAACTGGCATCGTTATCGCAGACCCGGTCATCCGCGCCAACCCCACCTATGACAACCGGTGGACCTACGCGGGCACCATCACCGACCTCACGTTCGGGTTCCACGCGGGCGCAAACTTCCGTGTGGACGCCGTCGCCGCCACCTACCTCGAGTTCACCGCCACCGCCGACGAGTTCACCGTCTACAACGCCGCCAGCGCCGGAGGGGTCATCA
>CAZYDN010000092.1:0-1129 GCA_964646315.1 uncultured Candidatus Saccharibacteria bacterium | reverse complement strand
CTGAGCATAGCGGATGTATTTGTGGGTATCCGGGATCCGCGTCAGGCGAAGAAAGTCGAGCATGATCTGGTGGAACTGTTGGTGATTGCGGTATGCAGCGTACTGGCCGGCGCGGACGACTTCGTTGAAATCGAGGAATGGGCCAAGGAGAAGCGCGACTGGTTCCAACGCTATCTTCGTCTGGAACACGGCATCCCGTCGCACGACACCTTCGGACGGGTATTTGCAGCGATTGATGCAGACGCCTTCAGTGCAGCCTTCCGGCGCTGGGTGAGCAGCGTTGTGCCGACACTGGGAAAGGATGAAGTCGTCGCTCTGGACGGCAAGACCAGTCGGCGCTCTGGCAAGGTGGGTGCGACGCCCCTGCATTTGGTCAGCGCCTTTGCTGCCGGTGCAGGCGTGGTGCTGGGACAGCAAGCGACCGCCGAGAAATCGAACGAGAAGACCGCGATTCCCGAGTTGCTGGCCACCCTCGCCCTGGAGGGGTGCATCGTGACCATTGATGCCATGGGCACCCAGCCAAGCATTGCACAGGCCATCCGCGATCGGAAGGCCGATTACATCCTCTCGGTCAAAGAAAACCAGCCCACGTTGGCCGACTCGATGAGAGACTTCTTCGCGGCATTCCAGGCCGCGCCTGACAAAACACCTCACTATTTCGACGAACGGGTGGAGAAAGATCATGGCCGGCTAGAGGTTCGCCGCTGTTACGCCTTCGATCAACTCGATTGCCTGCATGCCCCGGAGCGCTGGCCGGACTTGATGTCGTTTGCCGTCATCGCATCGGAACGAACGATCAAGGGCAAGACAACACAGGAGCATCGCTTCTACATCAGCAGCCTGCCGGCCGATGCGGCGCGATTGAATCAGGCAGTACGCCAACACTGGCGCGTAGAGAACAGCCTGCACTGGTGCATGGATGTGGTCTTCGGCGATGACCAAATGCGCGCCAGAACGGGGTATGCCGCTCACAATTTTGTGGTGATGCGGCACTTCGCCTTGAATCTTATCCGCCTCGACCCCGTCAAGCGCAAGGGCGGTCTAAAGGTCCGCAGACTCATCGCCGCTACTTCCGACGCCTATCGCGCTGAACTTCTCGGTCTTGTATAAGATTCATGCGATTGCCCTG
>CAZYDN010000091.1:0-1131 GCA_964646315.1 uncultured Candidatus Saccharibacteria bacterium | reverse complement strand
TAGGCTCGGGTACTTTTAGCAGTAACGCGAGAACGGCGCTCTTTTCAATATTTCTGTCCCCACATGGAGGCCGAAGTAGCTGGAAGGCGTTGCGCGGGTATGTTCGCGTCTGCGCCTTGGTCGCCTGTTGCCTTTCCCGGCTGGCAGGCAGGCGCGGCGAAAATTACACAATTTTTAGCTACCAGTAATTTACAAACGTATGGCAGATGCATTCGACCGCAGCAAGCCGCACATGAACGTAGGAACCATCGGTCACGTTGACCATGGTAAGACTACGCTCACTGCAGCTATTCTTAACGTTCTCAACCTCAACTCAGCAGCAGGCTACAAGGCTCGCGCCGAGAAGATTGAAAACATCGACAACGCTCCTGAGGAAAAGGCTCGTGGAATCACGATCGCCCTTCACCACTCTGAGTACGAATCACCAAACCGACACTACGCTCACATTGACGCGCCAGGTCACGCCGACTACATCAAGAACATGATTACGGGAGCTGCCCAGATGGATGGTGCAGTACTCGTAGTGGCCGCAACTGACGGTGCTATGCCTCAGACCCGCGAGCACATTCTCCTTGCAAAGAACGTTGGTGTGCCTCGTCTCATCATCTTCCTCAACAAGGTAGATATGGTGGACGACGCTGACATGGTAGATCTCGTTGAAGAAGAGATGCGCGAGCTTCTCTCGAAGAACGGCTACGATGGTGCAACTACTCCAATCATCAAGGGTTCAGGTCTTAAGGGACTTGAGGCAACTGATGCTAACGACCAGTGGGCTCTTAAGGTAAAGGAACTCGTCGACACGATGGATTCTTACTTCCCAGACCCAGTTCGTGAAATGGACAAGCCATTCCTTATGCCAATCGAGGACATCTTCTCAATTGAAGGACGTGGAACCGTTATCACTGGTCGTATCGAGCGTGGTCAGATCAAGGTAGGTGAGGAAGTCGAAATCGTCGGCCTCCACCCAACTGCAAAGACGACCATCACCGGTATTGAAATGTTCAACAAGCAGCTCACTGAAGGACAGGCTGGCGACAACGCTGGTATCTTGCTCCGCGGTACAAAGAAGGAGGACGTGCATCGCGGTCAGGTTATCGCGAAGCCGGGATCCGTTGCTCCTCGTACTGACTT
>CAZYDN010000090.1:0-1161 GCA_964646315.1 uncultured Candidatus Saccharibacteria bacterium | reverse complement strand
ACACCAGCCTGAAGCTGGAAGTGGTTCGCATGATCAAAGAACAAGGGCTGAGCGTGCAGAACGTTAGCGAGACCATGGATATTGGTCCCACGGCGATTCGGCGCTGGGTCACACAGTACAGCGCAGAGCAAAATGGCCAACCCGGCATAGGAAAGCCGCTCACTGCTGAGCAGCAACGTATTCGGCAGCTGGAACGGGAGAATCGCCAGCTGAAGGGAGATGTTGAAATACTAAAAAAAGCATCGGCCTTCTTTGCCCGCGAACTGAAATGAGCCACCAACTCGTTTATCAACTGCAAAAGAAGGCCATACCAGTCACGCAAAGTTGCCGCGTCCTGTCCGTCAGCCGCTCCGGCTACTACGAAGCACAGCACCGTTCTGCCAAACCGGTTTTATGCAAAGTCAGCGTTCACCTGAAGGCGGCGTTCATGGCCAGCCATCAAAGCTATGGAAGCCGCCGTTTAGTCACCGTGATGCAAAAGCAAGGCATCCAGATCGGACGGTACAAGGTCCGCAGTCTGATGCACAAGGCCGCGCTGAAACCCGTCTGGAAGCGCAAGTTTATTCATACGACGGACAGCAAGCACGGTTTGCCGGTGGCCGCCAATGTGCTCAATCGGCAGTTCAATCCAGTCGCACCGAACATGGCGTACGTCTCGGACATTACGTACATCCGAACCGGTGCTGGATGGTTGTACCTGGCGATCGTATTGGACCTTTACGCCCGTCGCGTCGTCGGCTGGGCCATGGCCCCGAGCATGCCCGCTGAGCTGGTCTGCGACGCCCTGAACATGGCGATCCAACAGCGGCGGCCGGCACCGGGATTGATCGTCCATTCCGACCGGGGCAGTCAATACGCCAGCGAGCTTTACCAGAACCTGCTGAGCAAGCATGGTTTCGTTTGCAGCATGAGCAGGAAGGGTAATTGCTGGGATAACGCCGTTGCCGAACGATTCTTCTTGAACCTCAAGATGGAACGCGTCTGGCAACGTCAGTATGCAAACCACACGGAAGCCAGAAACGATATCGCCGATTACATCGTCAGCTTCTATAACCCTGAACGACTGAACTCAGTATTGGGCAATCTGCCGCCCACCGTCTATGAGCGGGAAATGGCAGCAGAAAAACCTATTGATGTGTCCGAAATTACTTGACCACTGCA
>CAZYDN010000089.1:0-1173 GCA_964646315.1 uncultured Candidatus Saccharibacteria bacterium | reverse complement strand
ATCGCGTGCTCAACTAGTGTGTGCGTGTACCCTGCTTCGTTGTCGTACCACGCAAGCACTTTCACCAGGTTTCCATCCACCACACGCGTCATACCAAGGTCTGCAATGGATGCAAATCGTTCTCCCACAATGTCGCTTGATACCAATTCTTCATCCGTCGCGGAAAAGATTCCAGACCAGCGCGGGTCCTTTGCAGCGGTGCGGAGAATTTCGTTCACTTCTTCTGCAGTGGTCGAACGCTTCGCGATAAAGGTGACATCCGCAATAGAGCCTGCAGGAACGGGTACGCGAAGAGAAATACCATCAAACTTCCCTTCGAGACTCGTGTACGCCTTGGTTACCGCAATCGCAGCTCCCGTAGACGTAGGTACGATGTTTTGCGCTGCAGCTCTTCCCTCCTTCATATCTTTCTTGGCAGGCCCGTCGACAATAGACTGACTCGCCGTGTACGCATGCGTTGTAGAAAGAATTGCCTTCTCAATTCCAATTGCCTCGTCCAAAATTGCAATAACCGGACTCACGGAATTAGTAGTACAGGACGCATTACTCGTGATGGCACAGGTTGCGAGTTTACTCTCGTCGAGCCCCATGAGTACCGTAGCACCAAGCGGATTCTCGTCCTTCACGGGAGCTGAAATAACCACACGGCGAGCGCCAGCAGTTATGTGAGCGTTCGCCTTTTCGTAATCAGTAAAGAATCCTGTCGACTCAATAACAACGTCTACATTCAAATCTTTCCAAGGAAGCATCGCTGGATCCTTTTCCTGACAAAAACGCACGGCCTTGCCGTTTATCATGAGTTGTCCGTCACTCACTTCAACAGGAAACGGAGCGCGTTTATATACGGTGTCGTACTTAAGAAGGTAGGCGAGGTTCTCTAGTGAGCCTAGGTCGTTTACTGCTACGATTTCTATTTCAGGACGATCATATGACTGACGTACAAATGCTCGGCCAATTCTCCCAAACCCATTGATTGCTACACGTACTGTCTTCATATATGTAAAACGTTCTATAAAACTATGTATAAGTGTACTACCCATCTGTAATGAGACCTGTTTGAATTGTCTCTAGTGGGACCTTCGTGATTTTCTGTAATGGGAACTCTAAGATTTGTCCATACCTGGACCTCCATGTATTGCTACCCTCAAAGTCTACCACCACCCCTCCCACCCT
>CAZYDN010000088.1:0-1183 GCA_964646315.1 uncultured Candidatus Saccharibacteria bacterium | reverse complement strand
TTAACAGTATGGGCGACAAAGAAACCCGCACGCGTTTTGCACGCGAGCTCGGAACCTTTTTCCGAAAGCATGGCGCTACCCTTCCTCCTGATTGTGTGGATTGTGCAAAAACAGATGTGTTTAGCGCCGCAGAAAAGCTTGCCTGCAATAAGGACGAGTGCGGACTTCTTCCGTCTCCTACCGACCACCTCTCCGAGGCTAGTCGCAAGCACTTCGAAGCAGTCCTTGAATATCTGGAGACCACTGACACTCCCTACCAGCTAGCGCCTGAACTTTTCTCGCGTGGTTCCGCGTGGAGCGATACCTGTTTCGAGCTTACTCCTGAGAATGGCTCTCGAAGTGTAGAAGCATGGGGCTCTCGCTACGGTGAACTCACCAAGCACTTCTTTAAGGGTTCACTTCCTTCGGTTGGAGCTGTTATGCGCTTTACCACCGAGACGCGCGAAACTATTCCCACCATAAAAGAAAAGACCTCGCCTCGCTTTGTGTTTGTACACATCGGAGACGAAGCAAAGCGCGAAAGTATGAAGATGGCAGACGACCTTCGTCGCGCGCGTATTCCTTTGACCCAGGCCATTGGTATCGCTTCGCTCACCGAGCAGATGCGTTATGTAGACGCAATGAATCCTCCGTATCTCCTTATTATGGGACGCAAAGAGGCACTCGAGCGCTCCGTAATACTTCGTGAACGTTCCACCTACACGGAATCCGTCATACCGCTTGATAGCCTTATCGACAGACTGAAAACGTTTTCGTAAGCAAACGTAAGTATAAAAGCTCGAACCCCTTGGGTTCGAGCTTTTATTTTTGAGAACTACCTGTATAACGTATTCCAGACGAACACTTTGTTCGCACATACGGAAGGAAGTCCCATGTTCAAGTCGTTCTTGAAGAGTAACAGTGGCGCGACCGCCATCGAGTACGGTCTGATCGTCACCCTCATCGCGGTTGTGGTGGTCTCCCTCATCAACTTCGCTCACAACACCTGGGTCACTCACCGTGCCCGGAATGAGCCGGCCGCCACAGAACCGCATGTCCCCGCCCCTCCGAAGTAACACGCAGAAGCGAGAGCTCGTGCAGCAGCCCCTCCCTCACCGGAGGGGCTCGTTCGTTCATTGACTTTTACCCATATTCGTGTATACTATATATAGTATTTGTTCCACCTGTTTGGGAGACCAACTAT
>CAZYDN010000087.1:0-1186 GCA_964646315.1 uncultured Candidatus Saccharibacteria bacterium | reverse complement strand
TTTCGCGGTTAAAGTTTTGGCAGTAAGGACGTTGTATATCTTCTTTGCCCCATTCCCCTAAGTAGTATATCCTGTAAAGGTTTGGGCTTGATGATGCCTTTTGCTCTAAAATAGTTCTGTATTCATCATCTATGAAGTGGTTATCTTTAAAAGTAGTCCTTAGGCAATCGAAGTTTTCTTGTGGTGAATCGTGAAACCTTGACTTAATCCAGTGGTTTTCATTTATCGGGTTGTAAGTAAACATTATCTGCTTATAAGTAACAGTTTCCCCTCTTAAACGTAAGTCTAATTGGTCGAAATCTCCAACAAGTAATTCAGTAGCCTCTTCCACCCATATTGAAGTTATCCCAGCAATTGATTTCAGCTTTTCAACGTCATCCAACCCTGCTAATAGAATTTCATTCCCGCTTATGTGAATGAATCTCATTTCCGATTTGTTGATAGTAAATTCACCCATCAAACCCATGTCAAGAATGGTATCTTTGAGCAACTGATAAACTGAACTGCGTAGTGTATTGGCTACTTTGCGGATGCAAAGTATTCTATGCGGTTTCTCCGAAACTATCCTAAGTATAACCTTTTGAGCGGCAAATACTGATTTCCCACTACCCGACCCCCCCCAAAAATGTAGGTAACGTTTGTGATTGTCTAAGTATGGAATGTAGCAATCATTAACTTGGAGTGTCGCTGTCATTCTTTCGCTGTGAGGCGGGATTAACTATAATACTTTTAAGCCCGTCAGTAATGGATACCTCTGTTTTCGTAGCCGAATAACTCCCCCTTTTTTTAAATATTTGCGCTATTGCCGCAGTTACCTCCGCAGGGGTTGTCGACCTTAATACAGGCGTCCCCTTAATTATTTCCTCAACCTCCATTTCGCCACAGGCAATTCTACATAGAATACCCTCCAACACTTCATCGCTTACTATGGCTTCATTTACCGCCTCTCTTATGCTTTGCTCTGTTACCTCTTTCCTTATCTCTTCTTTGCGCTTATTCTCTTCCGTAATAGATAATTTAGCTATTGCAAGCCGAGTATTGAAAGTTTTTTCACTCTTTTGGTAAGTTTCGGTAAATTTAGGTAAAATATCTTTCCTTTCCAGCCCTTTACGTAGCAAATCCTTTATGAACTCTATTTGCGCTGTTTCAGCAGGTTTCATATCGCAAATTTAGCATTTATTTTTTA
>CAZYDN010000086.1:0-1194 GCA_964646315.1 uncultured Candidatus Saccharibacteria bacterium | reverse complement strand
TCGTCGCGCGCCGCAAACCCGATGGATGCCCATGCGACGAGATCGGGCAGCGTGGTCGGGCGTGAGACAGGGCCATCCGGGTCGCGCGTTCGCAATACGCGCTTGCATTTCCCGCACGCTGATAACTCAGCGCGGCTTTCGCCATGGAACCGCTCGCACAGGTCGCAGATGAACTGCCCGCGATAGTCCAGTGGGATGAGGTCGCACGCCTGGAGCACCTCCCACGCTTCGGTGGGGTCGGGGTATATCCACGGGACACAACCGATATGCGCAGCGGTCGCGGGCCACGCCGCGGGAGAGTACCAAGCGCCTTGGGTGTCAACACGGTCCAAGCGCGCTTCGCTCGGCCGCCATCGGTCAGGCGGATGACCCGTCAGTGCCGCGAGCACCGCGGCGAGTTGCGGGCGGACGATCATAGGCCCCTCCACCGCGCATCCACGCCCTCGCTCCGAAGGGCGCGGGAGAGGCGTGCGGCGGCGATGGCGAAACGGCGGACGTACATCGACTCGACCGCGAACGTGACGCCGTAGGTGCGCGCGTCGTCGGCGTGGTAGGTCGTCTTCGCACAGAACTTGCACTCTCCAAAGAGGCACGCCACATCCTCGGAGCACCACGCGAGGCGACGGGCGGTGTCGTCCCAGCGGTGCTGCGCGGCACGCACGTTCGCGACGTCGATCACCCACGCCCACTCAGGCGATTCTGCGTCGTGCGCGACCGCATCGGTAGGCATCGAGAGCGACTCCTCCGAGGCGGTGCCCGTCCACACACGGGCCTCGGTCCATGTGAACCAAACGGGATCGTCGCCGTCTCGCTCGACGAACAGCGGAGTCGGGTCATCCGGTCGACGATCCTCGCGCGGGTCGCGACCGCTGTGCACCTCCCCGAACGCGACGTGCGTCACCGTGCCGTCGCCGTGGAATCGGTTGAACCCGCCGAACTCATCTGGCGTCCCGAGTCGATCCGTGAGGTCCGCGGGCATCACGGGGCGTGGCACGGGGTACGCCTGCCTTGGAAGAGACAGCGTGAGGAAGTGGCGGATGCCCCACCCGTTGTGGCCGACGCTGCGGCGGGCGCATCGCTCCAGGCGCTTCGCGAGGCTCATTGTCCAATCCCCCACTTGCCTGCGATGATGTCGTCGATGGCCTCGTACCCCGCGCTCCCCATCTCGAAGAGGTCGCGCGCCGCGAGGATGCT
>CAZYDN010000085.1:0-1225 GCA_964646315.1 uncultured Candidatus Saccharibacteria bacterium | reverse complement strand
GAACTCCTGCTAACAGTTTGGAAAACTGTAGTTCTACCATTAAACTAATCCCGCTTTAGAGTGGAGAATACCACAGATAGGCCTCTCTCGTGAAGATGGGGGCTTCCCTTTTCGGGATTATGCTGTATAATGCCGACATGTCAAAAGAAGACTTCGTTGCCCTTGGGGGTGCTGTAGCGCTCATTGCGCTTGTAGCTGTTTTTGGTACACACAATCCTTTCGTTCGTCCTGCCCCAGCTCCAGCGAACATCATCCCATTTGGAACCTTTGATAGTTCTAGTTCCTTTGCTGATTCACTTCTCTCCACCTCGAAACTCATTGCCTCCCCTACTTCGGCAACAAAGAAAAATGCGAGCGCGACGACCACAAAGGAAAACAGTGCACCAGGTCTTCCCCTTGCCCTCGGAAGTCTTCGTGATGCGCTTGTGAATGTCATCTGTACCTCTAAAGATGGTTCTGTGCGCTCTATTTCGGGCTCAGGCGTAATTGTTTCTCCGAACGGGCTCATACTTACCAACGCACACATTGCCCAGCTCTTCTTGCTCAAAAATTACCCCACAAAGGACAACGTAGTCTGCGTGGTGCGTAATGGAAACCCAGCACGCAATGCCTACACCGCAGAACTCGCATATATTTCTCCTTCTTGGATTACTAAGAACCCTCGCACGCTCGTACTTAAAAATCCTACCGGCACAGGCGAAAATGATATTGCCGTACTCGCCATTACCGGATCAGCCACCTCACAGCCACTTCCGAAAGTGTTTCCGTATGTATCACTTGCAACAAAGGAACCTTTCATAAAAGAGCCCGTGGCTATTGGCTCCTACGGTGCACAAACACTCACGAGCAAACAAATTCTCACGTCGCTCTACCCTACTTTGGTATTTGGAGCGGTAAGAGACGTATATACGTTTGAAACTCACACCATAGACGTACTCTCACTCGGAGGAAGTGCTGTAGCTCAAGAAGGATCTTCTGGAGGAGGTGCGGTGAATTCGGACGGCGAGCTCGTATCACTTATCACCACAAGCACTAACCAAGGAGACTTAGCTACGCGCGACATGCACGCTATTACCGTTGGACACATTCGCCGAAGCTTTATGGAAGACAGTGGGATGTCTTTCGATGCATTTATTAAGAACGAGGGAATGGGCACCGTGGTAGCAGCATTCAAGACACGTGCTGATTCACTTACAAGCACACTCACCGGAGCAATGACCGCCAA
>CAZYDN010000084.1:0-1259 GCA_964646315.1 uncultured Candidatus Saccharibacteria bacterium | reverse complement strand
GCGATGCTCTCGCCCCACATCGCGGGCATGAGTTCCCTCATGTGCTTGACGCGCTTGACCTTCACCCCGTCGGTCGCGTTCGTCCACGCGGGGATGATCGCGTCGGTGAACTTCAGCGTCTTGTGGTCGCGCCCCGCATTGAGGCGCATCCCAGCGCGCTTGTCGCCCTCGACGTACCCGTCAATCCCGACCTTGCCGAAGTAGAGCGCCTTCGGGACGGGGCGGTTGTGCAGCGCGGAGAGCAACGCCGCCGCCACCGCGAGGTCGATCTCCTTGTCCTTGATGTCCTCGCCGAGAATCTGCGGGACGTGGACGCGGATCGCGCGCCCTTGCAGTACGCACCCGCAGTCCGCCTGGAGCGAGTCGAGCACGTTGCGGAGTCGCTTCGGTTCGTACCCTTCGCACTCGCTCCACTTCGTCGTCGTGTCCTCTTCGATCACGCGCGCCGACGCGGTGACAGCCACAAGCACCGGACGCGCACGATCTGCGGCGGCGAAGGGAACGATCCCCACGTCACCCAACCGGCGCGCGAGGTGCTCCTCGGTGACGTTGCCGATCTCCACGAGGCCCTTCTCCGTCATGTCCAGCACAAGCACCTCGTCGGCGATGCCAAAGCGGTTCTTGGGGTCCGTGAGGGATCGCTCTCCGAGCTCGTTCTTATCGAGCTCCAGGCGCACGTCGACAAGGTGAGGGAGTTGCTCCGAACCCGCCGTGCTGCCCTCTTTGTTCACCTGCCCGACAAGTACAACGCACCGACCTTCGTCCTTCGCGATGTCCGCGAGGCACCGGGCAATGTGCATGGACATGGCGACGCTCCCGATGGCGCCTACGGTCGTCTCGGAGTCCCCGATGGTCTGCGCGGAGTCGACGATCACAAGGTCGGGGTCATCTTCGGTGCCTTCGAGGCGCCGCAGTTCCGCGCGCACGTCGGCCATGTCCGTAGTGCGAAGAACGCGCCCCTGCCACGGCACCCCAAGTCGCTCCGCGCGCTCGCCTACCTGCGACGCGTTCTCTTCTGCGGAGACGTACAGTACGCGGTAGAACTGCATGAGCCACCACGCGCAAATCTGGAGAAGGAACGTCGACTTGCCCGCTCCGTTCTTGCCCGAAAGCAGGTAGATGGCATCGAGCACGAACCCGCCGCCGAGTACGCGGTCGAATCCCTCCATGAACGTCCGCATTCGCTTGCGCGGGGCGCCGATGGCCTCGTCGAAGTAGACGGACCAGTTCGCGTTCGTCTGGTGACGGGTGTTCTGGAG
>CAZYDN010000083.1:0-1273 GCA_964646315.1 uncultured Candidatus Saccharibacteria bacterium | reverse complement strand
TCTCAAGCACCACGAAGGCGCTCGGAATCATGTAGTCCGGCAGAACGCCACGCAACCGGCTCTTCAGGGCGTCGATGTCGACGGTTGTTCCGCCATCCTTCGTCGTCAGATAAGCGACGAGACGCTTGTCGCCGGCCACGTCTTCACGGGCAATGACGACTGCGTCCTTGAGCTCTGTGTCGGCGGCGAGCTGGGCTTCGATCTCACCGAGTTCGATGCGGAAGCCACGGATTTTGACTTGGTGGTCGTTGCGGCCGAGGTATTCGAGGGTGCCGTCGGCGCGCCACTTGGCGAGGTCGCCGGACTTGTAGAGGCGCGCACCGGCTTCGCTGCGGAAGGGATGGGCGATGAAGCGTTCGGCGGTGAGTTCGGGGCGGTTGAGGTAGCCACGGGCCAGGCCGGCTCCGCCGACGTGGATTTCACCGACGACGCCAATCGGTACGGGTTGCCGGCGTTCGTCGAGCAGATAGACCTGCAGGTCGGGAATGGCGACGCCGACGTTGCTGCCCTGCCCTTCTTCGATGTCGGCACGCGAGAGGTGGCGGTAGGTGACATGCACCGTGGTCTCGGTGATGCCGTACATGTTGATGAGCTGCGGTTGTTCGATGCCGTTGCGGGCGATCCACGGTTTTAGCGCGTGCATCTCCAGTGCTTCGCCACCGAAGATGACGCTACGCAGACTGTGACGCAGTGCTTCACCCGCGTCGAGGAGTTCGGCCTGGGCTGCGATGAGCTGGCGGAAGGCGCTCGGTGTCTGGTTGAGTACGGTGACGTCTTCGCTGCACAGCAGGCGATAGAAGTCTTGCGGTGAGCGCGTTGTTTCTTGCGGGACGACGACGAGGCGACCGCCGTAGATCAGCGCGCCCCAGATTTCCCATACGGAGAAGTCGAAGGCGAAGGAGTGGAACAGTGTCCATACGTCCTTCTCGCTGAAGTGGTACCAGTCTTCGGTGGCATCGAAGAGGCGTGTGACGTTGCGGTGCTCGACCATCACGCCCTTGGGGCGGCCGGTGGAGCCGGAGGTGTAGATGACGTAGGCGAGGTTGCGCGCGGTCAGGCCGCTGCCCAGATTGCTTGGCTTGGGATTGACCTTGCTTTGCTTGGCAATCAGTGGCCAGTCGAGATCGAGTGTGACGACGTGTGCGTTGCCTGCGGGCAGTCCGGCTTTGAGGCTTTGCTGGGTGAGGACGATGCTTGGTGCGGCGTCTTCGAGGGTGAAGGCGATACGCTCAGCGGGGTAGGCGGGGTCAATCGGCAGGTAGGCGCCGCCAGC
>CAZYDN010000082.1:0-1305 GCA_964646315.1 uncultured Candidatus Saccharibacteria bacterium | reverse complement strand
GAGCTTACAGGAATCACCTGGGTTTCCAATTGCGTCCGTCACAACTAAGAAAAGCTGCCTAGTTTTATTGTACAATAACTGAGTAACCAATCACCTACTCAAAGGAAAATACAATGGATCTTAAAACAGCGTATTTGGATTATGTAAACAACTTCATCAGTGTTCAAGGGTTTGCAGATCATTACGAAATAAAATTGTGTTTTGCAATTGAATTTTTGCAATTAGCAAAAAAAATCTATGAAGATTCACTGATTTCTACGTGAACAATAACATCAAAGAAATTAAGAGGGGAAAAGAAACCCTCTTTCTTTTTTAAATCAAATCAAAGTTTAATTGTACAATAATTGAGTGTAAGACAAACACCAAACAAAACTCAAAGGAAAAGTGAAATGTCAAACGCAATCCGACTCAATGAAGTTTCTGTAAACTCTGGAAACTATGCCAATTGTAAAAACAAAAATCAATTGGCGATGGCAATATGGGAAAACCACAGCGGAAACATTTCCCCAAAAGAAGTCGTCGCTATTGCGGCTCAATTCAGATCAGATATCACGGGATTCGTCATAACAGACGCATACAATGGACAATCAAACTGGAGAAAGAAACACGGCATCGTTGTCACCAACAAAAAAACCACAAAAACACCAGTGACAACAAAATCTGTCGGCAATCCCACGCCATATGAAGCCGCTTTCCGTTTCGTTGAGACTTGCAGCGGTGTTGACAACGCAATTGCAATCCTGAACCAATTGAAAAATCTGAAGAACATTCTCTAAGTCTTTCATTGTACAATAACCTTTTGTTCAACACTAAACAAAATTTAAAGACAATTACAATGTCAGCGAAACAATACGTTTTTGACGCACTGGAACAATTTGGTGATCAAACCAACATTGAATTCCTTCAAAAAGAAGTCAATAGCAAATTGATTGATTGCCGTACTGACGCAATCGCTCAAAAACAGGAAAAACTAATTGAAAAAACGGGATTGACTTCGGAAGCTTTTTGGGAATTGTATCAAAATCACCCTGAACTTCTCAAAGTCAAATGGGCAAACATTGTACGATTGTTTGATAAAACAGTCGAAAAATGGGGCAAAATTTCAGAAGGCATCGAATGCAGTCTGGTTTACAATTATCGCCTTGAATGGAGAAAAGAAAAGGGAATTGAACGCGATTGCCGAACATACATCGGTCAACCAGACCGAAACATGGTAAGAAACGCCGCCTAGTTTCATTGTACAATAATTAACTGTAAGACAGAAACAAACCAAACTCAAAGGAAAAAGTGAAATGTCACATACTG
>CAZYDN010000081.1:0-1314 GCA_964646315.1 uncultured Candidatus Saccharibacteria bacterium | reverse complement strand
GCGGCACACTCGACACCCGCGCCCTGCAACGCGCCCTCGACAGCATCGTCGCCCGCCACGAAATCCTGCGCACCACCTTCCGCAGCAGCGACGGCGCAGCCCAACAAATCATCGCCCCCGAAGCCGAAGCCCGCTTCAGCCTGCGCAGCATCGACCTCAGCGAAGTCCCGGTCGCGCAAAGAGCAGCAGAACAACAACGGCAACTCGACCACGAAGCGCAAGCCCCGTTTGATCTCAGCCGCAGCCCACTGATCCGCGGCCTGCTCCTCAAAACCGCCCATGACGAACACACCCTGTGCATCGTCATGCACCACATCATCTCCGACGGCTGGTCCATCACCCTCCTGATCCAGGAATTCGTCGCACTCTACAAAGCCTACCAACAAGGCCAAGACAACCCGCTCCCACCGCTGACACTGCAATATGGCGACTACGCCGTCTGGCAACGCGACTGGCTCCAGGGCGAACGCCTGCAAGAACAACTCAGCTACTGGCAACAAACCCTCACCGGCGCCCCGGCCCTGCTCGAACTCCCGCTCGACCGGCCACGCCCGCAGCACCAAAGCTACGCCGGCGCCAGCGTCAGTCTCGACCTTGGCCCCGCACTCAGCAGCCGCCTCAAAACGCTCGCCAGACGCCACGACACCACCCTGTTCATGACCCTCAGCGCCGGCTGGGCCATCCTGCTCAGCCGCCTGAGCGGGCAGGGCGGCCAGAGTGAACAAAGCGAACAAAGCGAAACCCGCGACATCCTCATCGGCGTCCCCGTCGCCAACCGCCCGCGTGTCGAACTCGAACGCCTCATCGGCTTCTTCGTCAATACGCTAGCCCTCAGAATTCAGATCGACCCCGAACAAAGCACCGCCAGCCTGCTCAAAGCCATCCGGCAACACACCCTGGAAGCCTACGCCCATCAGGACGTCCCCTTTGAACAAGTCGTCGAAGCCATCAAGCCCGTACGCAGCCTCAGCCACAGCCCCGTGTTCCAGGTCATGCTCGCCCTGCAGAACACCCCGCACGTTGAACTCAAACTGCCCGGACTCAAACTCGCCGCCCAAGAGATCGAAAGCCACAGCGCACAATTCGACCTCACCCTCAACCTGCACGAACACGGCGACGAACTGATCGGCGAACTCCAGTACGCCCGCGACCTCTTCGACGCCACCACCATCGCGCGTTGGATCGGTCACCTCGAACAGATCCTGCAAGGCATGGCAGACGACAGCCAGCGGCCCATCCACAGCCTGCCGCTGTTGAGCGCCCAAGAACGCCATCACCTCCTAGAAGAACTAAACGCCACCCGCACTGAATACC
>CAZYDN010000080.1:0-1316 GCA_964646315.1 uncultured Candidatus Saccharibacteria bacterium | reverse complement strand
ATTTCGCCAAGCTCGATACGGAAACCGCGAATCTTGACCTGATGGTCGTTACGGCCGAGGTATTCGATTTCACCGGCGAGATTCCAACGACCGAGGTCGCCGGTCTTGTACATCTGCGCGCCAGCTTCGGCGCTGAACGGGTCGGCGAGGAAACGCTCGGCATTGAGTTCGGGGCGATTGTGATAGCCGAGGCCGACGCAGACGCCACCTATCCAGATTTCGCCGGCAACGCCGATGGGGACGGCTTGCAGCCGTGCGTCAAGGACGTAGAGCCGAGTGTTATCAACGGGGCGGCCGATGGGCAGTTCATTGATGCTGGTTTGGCTATCGTCATGTTGCCAGCTGTGGTGGGCAACGACGTCGGTGCATTCGGTGGGGCCGTAGGTGTTGCGGATGACGGGGCCACCGTTGGGCAGGCTGGCGAGCCAGGGGCGCAGTTCTTGGAGACGGATGGGTTCGCCGCCGAGGATGACTTGGCGCAGGCTGGCCAGCCGGGTTTGGGTCACGACTTGCAGCAGCGGGTAGAAGGCGCTCGGGGCGCAGTTCACGGAGGTGATGCCTTGTGCTTCGATGGCTTCGGCGAAGTGCTGGGGGTCGTAGCCTTCGTGCGGCAGGTGGAGCTGGCCGCCGACCATCAGGGGGGCGTAGATGTTTTTCTGCGTGAGGTCGAAGCTGTAGGAGCTCATCAGCAGGATGCGGTCGGCCGCGCTGAAGGCGAATTCGCGGCTGTACCAGCTCATGAGGTTGGTGAAGCTGTGCTGGCGTACTTTGGCGCCCTTGGGCTGGCCGGTGGTGCCGGAGGTGTAGATGACGTAGATGAGGTCGTCGGGCTGGTTGCCGGCGTCGATGGCAGCTGTAGTGGCGGGCTGCTGGGCGATTTCGGGCCAGTCGCGGTCGAGGCAGAGTGTAGTGGCGTCCTTGGGCAGTACGCCGAGCAGGTGCTGCTGGGTGAGTACGACGGTGGGTGCGGCGTCTTCGAGCATGAAGGCGAGGCGTTCGGCCGGGTAGCCGGGGTCGAGCGGGACGTAGGCGCCACCGGCCTTGAGGATGCCGAGCAGGCCGACGATCATTTCCAGGCTGCGTTCGGTGCAGATGCCGACGAGACGGTTGGGGCCGACACCGAGACCGCGCAGTTTGTGGGCGAGCTGGTTGGCGCGTGCGTCGAGTTCGGCGTAGCTGAGGCGCTGGCCTTCATGCACGACGGCAATGGCTTGCGGGGTTTTCTGGACCTGGGCAGCGATGAGCTGCTGGATGGTCTGGGTGCGGGCGTAGGGGCGCTGGACGGCGTTGAAGCCTTCAAGCAACGCACGTCGCTC
>CAZYDN010000079.1:0-1341 GCA_964646315.1 uncultured Candidatus Saccharibacteria bacterium | reverse complement strand
AGCCTCTGTTGTGCGGAATCCTCTGGATTACGATTGATGTTTTTTCGCCGGTCTCCGGGAGGTCGCCTATAGAGCATCTCGAGAGAATAAGATATGAAATTGACAATAGAGTTCCGGTTCATGGTAAGTCCGAGTCTTCTGGTATATTTCTCGAACTTCTTGGCGAACTGATCTTGTACACGGAAGAATCCCTTCCCCTTCACAGTATTCTGTTTTGTTTCACTGTTGAAACAGGCATTCGAAAGAGCCATAGCAAATTGCATAACCGCAAAGGTATTCTTGAGCACAATGAGATCCTGTACTCGTATCTTCTCCATCTGGTACTCTTGTTTCATGGTCTTAAATACTCGTTCTATTTCCCATCTTTGGAAGTAGAGATCTGAAATATCTTCTACTTTTCCTGGCTTTTCTTTGGTTCATGCATGAAAAAGATCTTCAGGAAGTATCTCCATAGTACTTACCACACGAATAGGTAATCCATATCCCTTATATTGTTTTACATGCATGAAGAGTATATATGCTCGTCATGGGAGCGTAACAGGATGAACTCCTACTGTGAAATCATCAAGTCGACATTCTTCTTTTTCTTTTGTTAGTACTCAATTTTCATCGATCTTATATCTCATCCAAATACGATCTCGTTTCGCTCGGATGACAAATGAACACTGATTCTCCATGAGAAAATCTATATACGAGGCTATCTCGTATCCTGCATCCAGAAGAAATATTCCTTTTACTATTCCAGTAAGAGTTCTCCCTGCATATTGTATGATTCGCTTTACCATACCCTTCCAGACTTGATTCTTCGAATAGACCTTCAGATCTTCGTGTTCGAGAATGACAGGAATTCCTCTGATGGATGCACCATGAAACATATATCCATTTACAATAGCTCATGTACTCCCATCTCGTATATGAGAGAGTCACTCCATTTTCTTGGCACATGGTTTTGCTACATCGACTTCATCGAGACAGATGAGATCGTGAGGAGATAACTCTCCTACCAAACTAAAGCATCGCTTCTCTATACGAAGAGTGAAATCAGAGAAGCTCTCTTTCTTGAAAAAATGACGAGCCTGTTCCGTATTCTTCTCACTGTTCTTTTTTGTATCCATACCGAGTTTTCCCATAATAGTAGTTTTATGTGTCATCATGGAAGTGAAGAAAGAAGAGAAAAATCTCTTATCTGTTACTCCCATTCATCTGGTAGTATATCCAATTTGAGTATTGATCAATTTTTTTAGGCTGACAATCATAATAGAGAGTGTAAATAGTAGTACACTTTCATTATGTGAGAATTGGCTCTGTCAAGGGAAAATTCGAGATTATTTACAGGGAAAA
>CAZYDN010000078.1:0-1362 GCA_964646315.1 uncultured Candidatus Saccharibacteria bacterium | reverse complement strand
AGCAGGTTGCTGAGGGGACACTGATCGTGACCAAGGCAGAGATGGCTGCGCTCACAAAGGACCATGAGGCGGCTGTCGCACTCTGGACCATGGCCCAGCAGCGGGTCGAATCAACGCGGGCTGCCATCGCCGAGTGCAAGGACGAGATCAAGGCCCTGGCTTTCAACAATGCTCTGGTCAAGAAGCTGCGGGCCATCCGGCCAGTCATCGCCAACAAGCTGTGGAACACGGTCCTGGCCTCGGTCAGTGTCATGTTCTCGACCATGCGCAAAGAGGAGTCCTGGGTCACCAAGGAAGGGTCCGGGTTCATGGTCAATGGCCAGCCGGTTGAGAGCCTCTCGGGCAGCACCCTGGACATCCTCGGCATGGCCATCCGGTGCGCAATGTTGCGGACCTTCCTGCCGCAGTGCGGGCTCCTGGTGCTCGATGAGCCGGGTCATGGTTGCGACTCTGACAGGGTAGAATCCATGCTCGGGTTCTTGAAGGGTGTGAATTTCCAGCAGACTCTGCTGGTTTCGCATGAGGAAGTCAGTGAGACAGTGGCTGACAATCTGATTATTTTGTGAGGTGCTGTATGGACATAAAAGAGGCAAAGGCCCTGGCCAGGCGGGCGAAGGCAGATATTGAGGTCATACTGGAAAAACTGTACACGGACACCGGTATCAGCATAACGGATGTGCGTGTCAACGCAGTTGATGTTACCCCATTCGGCTCCGTGTCAAGAGAGTTAAGGCACTACGTTACTCTCTCATCAGCCATGGACTTCTGATGGTACTCAGCAAACTACTCCGCTTCCTCCCCGACGCAGTAGCAGCCATGGGCCGGTCGAAAGACCGGTCCACTAAAGTCGGGGCAGTGGCCATTGATGATAACTACTGCCTGAAGGGGAGTGGTTACAATGGTTTTCCACGGGGTGTGGATGATGATAATGAGGAGCGCCATCAGCGACCACTCAAGTACAGGTGGACAGTTCACTCGGAGATGAATGTGATTGCCCAAGCGGCCCGACCAGTGCTCGATGGGACTACTTTATTGATCACCTCACTACACCCCTGTGCTACCTGTGCTGGTTTGATTGTCCAGTCTGGTATCAAGCGCGTGGTCACTAGAAGGACAGAGGAGGTGAGACGTATCGAGGAGGGGCGTGCAGACTGGGACGAGGAGGCTGCAATCGCCATGCAGATATTCAAAGAAGCTGGTGTTGAGGTTATTTACTATGGGGAAGATGAATGACAATTGAAGTAAAGGTGATAGCCGACTCTATCAATAGCGGTGGTGAACGAATTACCACAATGCAGTTGAAGTATCCGAGGTTTATCCACAGTGAGTTCATGACCCACAGGGTCTTTTCAAGATCGGCTA
>CAZYDN010000077.1:0-1365 GCA_964646315.1 uncultured Candidatus Saccharibacteria bacterium | reverse complement strand
GTCCGGTTTTGTAGCACGCAATCTGTCCGGTCGTCATAGTGTTCCGAAGGAGGAACGCGATGAGACGGTCGGAAGTGCTACAGGAGAACCGGAAGATGAGATTCGAAGAAGTGTATGAAGGATGGAATGAGGGCAGGCTGACGCAGGAAGAAGCGGCGCGGATACTGGGCGTTTGCGAACGCAGCTTTCGTCGTTACCTGTGTCGTTATGAAGCCGAAGGGCTGGACGGACTGATCGACCGGCGACTAGAACAAGCCTCGAACCGCCGTGCTCCCGTCGATGAAGTGATGGCGCTGGTGGATCGGTATCGAAACCGGCATACGGGCTGGAACGTCAAGCACTTTCACAGTTGGTACAAACGGGAAGGCGGTACGCGCAGCTACACCTGGGTTAAAAATCGTCTGCAAGAAGCAAAGCTGGTGCCCCGGGCAAAGAAGCGAGGCGTCCACCGGAAACGCCGTGATCGATCCGCCTTGGCAGGCATGATGATTCATCAGGATGGCAGCACCCATGAATGGGTTGTCGGACAGAAGTGGGATCTGATCGTCACGATGGATGATGCCACCAGCGAACACTACTCGATGTTCTTTGTCGCCGAGGAAGGTACGGCCAGCAGCTTCCGTGGCGTGCGCGAGGTGATTGAGGCGCGCGGCCTGTTCAGTTCGTTCTACAGCGATCGTGGCAGCCACTACTGGCACACGCCCGAAGCGGACGGCAAGGTCGACAAGGCGAATCCCACCCAGTTCGGCCGCGCCCTGCAGCACTTGGGCATCGAGATGATTGCGGCCTACTCGCCGGAAGCGCGGGGGCGATCGGAGCGAGCATTCGGCACCCACCAGGGTCGGCTGCCGTTTGAACTGGCGGCAGCTGGCATCACCGACATGGAGACGGCCAATCGCTATCTACAGGAGATCTATCGACCCGCGTTCAACGCCGAGTTTGCCCAACCGGCACCGGAGGAAGGATCGGCTTTCGTGCCATGGATCGGCGGCTGTCTCGACGACATTCTCTGCGAACAGTACGAGCGCACGGTCAGTGCTGACAACTGTGTGCGTTTCGAGGGGCTGATCCTGCAGATTCCGGCGGATCGGCATCGCTGTCACTACGTCAAGGCACGGGTGCGAGTGCATCGCTATGCCAATAGCGCCATCGCCATCTTTCACGGGCCACGTGGATTGGCTTACTTCACGCCGGAAGGCAGACCTATCACTGAGGAGATGCAACAGGCCGCCTGAACCGTCCGCCAGACGCGCCGTCGAGGGCGGAAATCGGCTCCGGGCTCCGCCCTCCGCCGCTTCCCGCCCTCGACAGATAAGCGGACAATTCATGTGCTACAGAACCGGACAATTCTAAAAACCCGCGACA
>CAZYDN010000076.1:0-1369 GCA_964646315.1 uncultured Candidatus Saccharibacteria bacterium | reverse complement strand
CTCACGACATCAACACCGCAAACTGGATTCCAGACCTATTCATGAAGCGCGTGCGTGACGACGGCATGTGGACGCTATTCTCACCAAGCGATGTGCCTGATTTGCACGACCTGTACGGTGCAGCGTTCGAGAAGCGCTATGCGGAGTACGAAGAAAAGTTTGCACGTGGTGAATTCGAGTACGCACGCCAAATTCCGGCAGCTGATCTCTGGAAGAAGATGATTGGCATGCTCTTTGAGACGGGTCACCCGTGGATTACGTTCAAGGATCCTTGCAACGTGCGAAGTCCTCAAGACCATGTAGGAGTGGTGCACAATTCAAACCTCTGTACCGAAATTACGCTCAACACGAGCGACAATGAGACCGCGGTATGTACTATCGGCTCACTCAACTTCGCGAAGTTTGTCTCGTTCCGCGAAGACGGCACCGCATTCTTCAACCCAGAGCTCGTACAGCGCTACACCCGGATTGGTATTCGCATGCTCGATAACGTTATCGACTTGAACTTCTACCCAACAGAAGACGCGAAGCGTGGCAACACTCGCCATCGCCCGGTAGGTATGGGAGTGCGTGGTTATCACGATGCGCTCTACATGCTTGGACTTCAGTTCGACACTCCTGAGGCCGTGAACTTCGCAGACGAAAGTATGGAGGTGGTTGCGTACTACACCATCCTTGCTTCAAGTGAGCTTGCGAAGGAGCGCGGCACCTACGAGACCTATAAGGGAAGTAAGTGGGACCGTAACCTCTTCCCACAGGACACGGTGGACATGCTCGAAGCAGAGCGCGGAGAGAAGATTGAGGTGAAGCGAGGTGGCAAGCTCGACTGGGCTCCAGTTCGCGAGCACGTACAGAAGTACGGCATGCGCAACTCAAACACCATGGCTATTGCGCCGACTGCGTCGACCGCAAACCTCGTGGGTTGTATTCCTTGTGTAGAGCCTATCTACAAGAACATCTACGTTAAGAGTAATAAGGAAGGTGAGTTCGTGGTGGTAAACAAGTATCTCGTAGAGGACTTGAAGCAGATTGGTATGTGGGACACCGGCATGCTGAACCGCATTAAGTATGCAGACGGTTCCGTGCAGGGAATTGCAGAGATTCCGTTTGCGCTTCGTGAGAAGTACAAGGAAGTGTTTGAAATTGATGCTCGCTGGCTTATTGAAGCAGCCGCGCGCCGTGCTAAGTGGATTGATCAGTCACAGTCGCTCAACATCTTCTACAACGGTACTAGCGGACGTGAACTCTCAGACGCATACTTCACGGCATGGCAGATGGGACTCAAGACCACCTACTACCTCCGCACACTCGGAGCTTCTCAGGTGGAGAAGGCGTCAGTGTCTTCGAGCGAGCACGGCGCTACACACAC
>CAZYDN010000075.1:0-1371 GCA_964646315.1 uncultured Candidatus Saccharibacteria bacterium | reverse complement strand
TGGTATGTATTGGTTCCCTGAAACTGACAAACAACCCCGTATCGAACTACTCAAACAAGCAATTGAAATTTTAGAAAAGGAATTAAAATAAATGATAGGCAAACAACTAAAAAAAGAACGAAAAGGACAAAATTTGTCCTATGTCAATTTTTCAAAATTAACTGGGCTAAGTGTTCCCACTTTAATCGCAGTCGAAAAAGACCAAAATTGCACGATTGAAACTTTGCGGACTTATGCAAAAGCACTCGGTAAAAAATTGATAATTGGTTTGGGATAACGATATTGGTATAAAAGCAGTGGCTACTGGCAGACAACCTAAAAAAGTTCCCATTGGGTTGATTGGGAACAGTTGGGAAAAGGTACGCAATACCCTGCCATTGCTTTTTATACCATGTTATAAAATCGTTTTAATGTTGTTGTAACGTTCCGAGTATTTACGCTCGGTTTTAGAATTGAAAAACTAAACTTAATATAAAAACAAATGGAAAATAAAAGCACAAAAGTTAATAAAACCACAGAAGCCAAAACTGGCGTAAATACTGTGTTAGGCGGTGTAGCTAAATTTAATGACGCTTGCCGAAATGAAAAATGCGTTTACAATGTTAACAGAACTTGTAAATGCAGAGATGTTAATGGGAAATTCTGTATAGGCTATACCGCCTAACGTTTTGCGGCTTTGCGATGGCCGCCAAAGAAGAATTTAATTATTAACCGAGATGTGTCAGGCGGCTATTGCAAAACCGCTGTTAGCCGCTGGCCTTTCTCACAACTTAAATAGAAATGAAAGTATCAGGATGTATAATTCAAAAGCGTCAAATAATTGACAACACAGAAAACCTTTTTAATGCTAATTACAAGGGTAAACGTATCTACATTTCAACAGACCACGGATTTGGTAAGCCACAATATGAACACTTAAAAAGGTTTTTGATTGATGTGGTTGATATTAAAACTGGTATGTATGATGTCCAAAGTTATCAAGATTGCCATACAATTAGAGATGCAATTATTTACGCTTTGAAAGGTGCGATGTTGGTCGCTTAGGCTTGCGGCTAACGACCGAGTATTTACGCAGGGCTGGATTTACTTACCGATGGCGATTGATAAGTAAATGATGAACAGTGAACAGATGTTGAATAGCATTCCTTCTGCCAGCCTTGCGTAAATACTTTTGTTAGTAGCTGTTTTATCTTATAAACGTAAACATTATGATAGTTAAAATATTAGATTTTGAAACTGCTGAAAAGGCAATAGTGATTTTCACAAATGAAAATGATAATTATTTAGAATTTCATTTAGAAGGCAAATTTGAAATAAGCAAAGAAGATAATTTCCACGAAGGAACAAGAGTAACTATTGGAAAATACGATT
>CAZYDN010000074.1:0-1387 GCA_964646315.1 uncultured Candidatus Saccharibacteria bacterium | reverse complement strand
GGATTATGAAGCAGATCAAAAAGCGAAACGGGAGCATCGTCGAGTTCGAGACGACCAAAATTACTGATGCTCTACGTAAGGCTTTTGCAAGCTGCAATGTGGCCATCGACGAAGCAGGACTCGAATCCGTCACGGGCGGGGTAATTGCGATTATCGAGGCAAAATATGGCGAGGAGGCCATTCCTTCGGTTGAGACCGTGCAGGACCTCGTGGAAATTGCGCTCATGGAGGCCGGGCACATGGCAGTTGCCAAGCACTACATCGTGTACCGCTACGCGCACACGAAGATTCGCGAGGAGAAGAAGCAGGAAGTCCTCGAGAAAATCGAGGAGAACGCACTTAAGGTGCGCACTCGTTCTGGAAAGGACGAGCCATTCCGCGAGGACCGTGTGCGTCAGACCATCCAGCACCTCGTGACGGAGATTGGTTCAGATGTCGTGGACGTGGAGCACATCGTTTCGCAATTGAAGTACGAGCTCTACGAGGGTATGACCACCGATGAAGTGCAGAAGGCACTCATCATGGTGGTGCGCTCAATGATTGAGCGCGACCCTGCATACTCAAAGCTCGCAGCGCGCTTGTTGCTCAACAAGATTTACTCCGAAGTGTTTGGTGAGGGCTTTGATAAGAAGCAGCTTGTAGAGGAGCACACCAAGGTGTTCGAGCAGAACATGAAGCGTTTGGTGACAGAAGGAAACCTGGACCCTCGTATGGCGGAATATGACTACGCAAAGATGGGTGCAGCTCTTAAAATTGAGAACGACCACCTCTTTGAGTACATGGGACTCGAGATTATGGGCAGTCGCTACTGCATGGAGGACGTAAAGCTAAAGAAGCCGCTTGAAACCCCGCAGATGCTCTGGATGCGTATTGCTATGGGACTTGCTATCGCCGAAAAGCCGGAAGACCGCGAAGCAACGGCGCTTGAGTTCTACGACGCGCTTTCAAACTTCTACTACACCCCAGGAGGACGCACTCTGTTCCAGTCTGGAGCAGCTAAGGCACAGCTCTCAAACTGCTTCCTTAATACCGTGCCAGACTCTCTCGACGGCATCTTTAAGTCCGTTTCCGACAATGCTCAGTACTTGAAGTGGTCGGGTGGTACGGGTACCGACTGGACACGCGTGCGCTCCACGGGAGCCTTTATTAAGGGTACCGGTGTGCCTTCTCAAGGTATCGTTCCATTCCTAAAAATTGCGAACGACGTGAACCTCGCTATTAATCGCTCAGGTAAGCGACGTGGCGCCGGCTGTGTATATCTTGAGACCTGGCACTTGGATATTGAGGACTTCCTTGAGCTCCGTAAGAACACGGGAGACGAGCGCCGCCGTACTCACGACATCAACACCGCAAACTGGATTCCAGACCTATTCATGAAGCGCGTGCG
>CAZYDN010000073.1:0-1429 GCA_964646315.1 uncultured Candidatus Saccharibacteria bacterium | reverse complement strand
GCGAAATCTACCATGTCGCGCATTATACCAGAATAATAGTTTTTTGAAAGCCCCTCCTCTTTACTCCTTTCTCAACAACCAAGAAGGGTGATTTTTGAGGCTCTACGCAGGACGTCGGTCCGAGTAGGAAGAAAATTTTCAGCAGAAAATTATTCTGTGCTCAAAAATCACCTTTCTTGGTTGCCTCCCCTTATCTTTTGGAAGACTTATCAAGTAGCTTCTGCACCGCCTCCGTAACAATCGGAAGCATGTCATCATAAAAATTTAAATCGAGAATGTCCGTAAGACGGAACCAACGCGCATCATCCAGTCCTCCCTTCTTCTCAAGGGTGATGTCCTCGTACTCAGACTCAGCAAGGTAATAGGTAACGTGCTTACGCATTTTTCCCTTTTCCGGATGGGAAGCGATGTACTCGTTCTCGCCAATTTTATCTTTGATAACCACTGCAAGACCGAGCTCGTCCTTAATACCTTCTATGGTTCCGGCTTCAACTGTTGCGCCTTCCGGAATTTTTCCCTTAGAAAGAGTCCAGTGACCGAACACGTCATGTACGAGCGCGAGATAGTACTGACTGTGATGCTCCGCGTATACGATAGCTCCTCCAAGCTGCTCGAGCGGCAAATCCTCTCGACGTACGCGCTCCTTCTTGCCCACTTCGTCTTTGCCTGGTTCGCCAAGCTCTTTGTATACGGCGCCGAGGACACCGTTTACAAAACGACCTGAGGAATCACCACCGAATACTTTGGCAAGCTCAATAGCTTCATTAATAGCTACCTTTGCTGGAACCTGTGAACGGTCCGCGAAGAGAAGCTCGTAAAGCCCAATACGTAAAATGTTCCTATCTACCGGCGCAATGCGCGCGAGAGGCCAATCAGGAGCAGCCTTCTCAATAACTAAATCTAGGTCGGGGCGCTTCGCGAGCACACCCTGAAGGAGAGTTTCCATAAATGGAATGTCGGTATCGCCTCCGCCAAACTCCTCGACATTGCGAGAGAGCATAGCGACTGCTTCCGCGTCCACAGCGTGAGTAGTATCCCACTCGAAGAGCGTTTGTAGAACAACGGAGCGGGCCAGATGCCGATTTGCCATATATGAAAGAGCTTTACTAGAAGTATACGGTACGCACGCCTCGCAATGCTATAGGTGGGTGGTGTGTATAAGTGGGTCACTCGCCTTGGTACTTGTAAGTTTTGAGTACGAAATATTTCTCTGCTGAGAAATTTCCTCCTGCTCTGGTCGTCACCCTGCGCAGAGCCTCAAAACTTACAAGTACCAAGTCTCGCTATAAGAAGGAGAAGATTTTGAAAATTGTTTGAAGTACTAGCAGTACGACGAACGGGACCGCGAGGGTCCCGTAACGACGTAGATGAAACTGTTTTGTAACTTCGCCTACGCGCCGCCACCAAAACCTGAACGACTCTTAGCCTT
>CAZYDN010000072.1:0-1434 GCA_964646315.1 uncultured Candidatus Saccharibacteria bacterium | reverse complement strand
CTGCATGACGGGACCCTCAGCCCGCTGCCGCACGATCTCGGCTACGCACCACCGATGGGGTCGCTGAACCCGGGAAGAGCGTCGATCCATTGCTGCGATGCGTCGGTGGGGCCGACGACTGTGGTCACTTCCCACGGGGGCGTGACGGGCACGGGCGCAGGCACCGGTTCGGCCGTCGGCCTTGGCCGGTGGGTCGCGATGAGAGCGTCGGCGCGGTGCACTGTGAACTCGTGGGTGAACTCACCGTCGCAGCGCTCGACCCACTGATCGCCGCGCACGGTCGGCCGGCGCACCACACCAGCGCACGACCGGTCAGGGCACGGCAGCTCCGTGTACGTGTGTGGCATCCGGTGTTCCTTCACCGGGCCCGCTGGCACCCACCCGCCACCACGACGGCCGTACCGAAGATCAGTCGCCCTCGTCATGACAGCGCCTCGAGCGCCGAGCGGACAATGTCGACACCAGCTCGACCGAGATGTGCGTCGGGATGGCTGAGATTCGCCCGGACCTCGTCGGCCAACTCATGCCACTCGCCGAGCACCCCGATCGCTTCTGCCTTCCATCTGCGCAGGCTGTCGATCTCATCGAGCAGAGAGCCGACGAGCCGGTGCGATGTGTCCTCTCGGCACACGCAACACGACCCATCGAACCGGTGGGGACCGAAGCGACCCATCGACGCCCGGACAGCAGCAGTCGACACGGTCATGAGCGGGAGCGAGTGCGCAGCGCAGACGTGGATCTCGCCGGGCGCGCCGATCATGGCGTGCGTGGCCGCGTTGTAGCAGCCGCCCGCCTCGCACATCAGGACGACGTCGGGGCCGTGCAAGTTCATTCGGGCACCGCCCCACCAGCACAGTGCGGGCAGCGGCCGTCGTTGCATCGGCCATCGGGCAGCACGAGCGGGAGCCACGGCGGGCAACGCTGATCGGTGCAGTACCCACCGTGCGGCCAGGCGTAGTGATAGTGAGCAGGCATGTCGCCATGCGCCAACCGCTTGTGCGCCATCAGGAGGATCGCCGAGATAGCGGCCACGCCTTCGGGCGACGACGGCTCGGCCAGGATGCACGTCACCTGCACCTGCTCGCCGCACTCGTCACAGACGGGCAGAGGAACCTCCAAGTGTCCGGCGGGCTCTGCGCTGGCCGTCGGGCCGTGCAATAAGACGACGGGTTGCTCTGAGTTGTTCACAGGGCCAGCACCTCCTGCCCCATGCGCTTCGCTGCGATCTCGCAGTAGCGCTCGTCCATCTCGATCCCGATCGCTCGGCGGCCGCAGTCCTTGGCCGCGCGCAGCGTCGTGCCCGAGCCCATGAAGGGGTCGAGTACGACCTCAGCGTCGGTCGTGTTGACCGCGAGCCTGGCGAGCTTCAGCGGGAACGGGGCGGCACGCACGGGTTCTCCCAAGGTGGGGGCACGATCTCGTGTCCGCTATCGG
>CAZYDN010000071.1:0-1450 GCA_964646315.1 uncultured Candidatus Saccharibacteria bacterium | reverse complement strand
AGCATATTATCTGGTTTTAAATGTTCTGTACATTGGTCTTACTTCAGGAGCTTTAACAGCTACAACTGGTGGTAAAACATCTGATTTAGGTCTAATAACACCTAACCAACCTTTAAATACTGGTATTGTTTGTCTTTGAGAGTTTTTGCTCATAATTTATATTTTTTTACCTTTACGTGCTTCTCTCATTGGAGAATCTACTACCATACCAAATGGTTTACCCATTGCTACTGTTGTAAGAGAACCAACTTTATTTCTTCTACCTGAAGGAGAACATACTGTACAATATGCTTCTTTTTTACCTTCACTAACATTATGTAATCTCATTCCTTTACCATATTCTTGGTCTTGAAAATCATGTTTACATGTACATTTTAATACGATTGTTGACATATGTTATAATTTTAGTTTATTTATATTTTTTAAATGTTTGTAATTTATGGTCATATCTTATACCACCTGCTAGTATTCTATTATTATTAGTTGTTTCTAAATGAACACCTGATATAATATACCAATTATCTAATGGAGCATCTGTATCTACTATAATAGTTTTTGTATTACTACCTTTATAATTGATAGATATTTCAAACTCTTGATTATATTCTAAGTATAATACAAATTTATTAGATACTTTAATTGTAGTTATTAATCCAGTATTATAATTAACAATATTTAATACATAACAAGTGTCATATATTTCTTTATTATCAACTTTAATAGCTAAATCTAATTTAATAGTTCTATTATCTAATTGTTTAAGTTGTTTAAATGATTTGTTAATATTGGTATCAAAACCAGTATTATTTTGTGCAAATGCACATGCTGTGAATAAAACTACTGTTAATCCTATTAATAATAGTTTAGTTAGAATTGAGTTTTTCATTTGATTTTAGTTTATATTGTTTATAATTGTTAATCCCAATCATCATCATTATCAACCCACATTGCGTAATGTTGTATATAATGATTATTTCCATCATGTTGTACACTATGAATTATTGATGTTCCACCATCAATACCGTGTTTTATAATAGCTTCTTTTTTAAGTTTTTCTTTAAGTTCAATGAACTTTTTATCAAATTCTTGTGGTTCACAAATTATTGTAGTATTTTCCATTATTTAATTGTTTATAAATTGTTTAATTATTTGTATTTTAAATCCCTCTGCATTCAGTTGTAATCAGCTCATTCCATGTTAAACCGCATGGTGCTTTTGATTACAACTGCTCATCCTTGGGAGCTGATTAAATAAACCTCCTTGCATCTTTTCAGAGAACACTCCATTAGTAGTGTATCAGTTGGTTAAATTAATCAGGTAGTTTCACATCTTAATTTAGTACCTCTTATAAGCTTATAAGACTATTAAGGGCTTTTATTGCCTAATCAGGTGCTACCTGAACATTCTTGGTTAATTAAGATGCTTATGCTACATGAGTTGTGATGCATTA
>CAZYDN010000070.1:0-1472 GCA_964646315.1 uncultured Candidatus Saccharibacteria bacterium | reverse complement strand
TCTCAACCCATCTCATCCGCACTTAATTCTCTCGCTTCAACTTACTAAACTTCACTATGGACCAACTCTTCGCTGCATTCGGAATAGACGGCAAGCTGCTTCTCGCGCAGCTCATCAACTTCGGCGTACTCTTCGTAGGTCTTACCTACCTTTTGTATAAGCCGGTGATGAAGACGCTCGACGAGCGCCGTATCAAGGTTGCGCAAGGCGTCATAGACGCTGACCAGGCAGCAATGAAGCTTGCCACCGCAGGACAGGAAGCTTCGGTCATGGTGAAGTCTGCGGAATCAGAGGCAGAGGGAATTGTGGCATCTGCTCGTGACGCAGCGGGGAACGAGAAAGCTCGCATTCTTAAGGAAGCAGAGGCTCGTGCAGCTGCTGTTGCAGCTGACGCAGATGCGCGTGCAAAGGAGACGGCAAGCAAGGCGCTTCGCGATAGCGAGAAGGAAATTGCTCGTTTGTCGGTACTTGCCGCCGCAAAAGTACTACAAGAGAAAGTCTAGCTATGGAAAAAGAGTACGCACAAGCTGTAGCTGAAATGTCGCGCCGTGAAGGTGCGGATGAGGCAAACATTGTGTCTGGACTCATGCGTGAGCTCAAGGCGAATAATCGTTCAAAACTCCTCCCGGGAATTTTGCGCGAACTTCGCACCATGCAAGCGCGCGCTAATCGACTCGCTCCTGTACTTGAAGTAGCCTCAGCCAAAGAAGAAACCCGCGGACGTGAAGCGATGAAAAAAGAGGGAATAGAGATAGAGAGAGTTATTGTGAACCCGAGCCTTATTCAAGGGTGGCGTGCACGTGCAAACGGTCTTCTATGGGACCAGTCAGCAAAGCGTGCACTCACCGATATTTATAAAAAGATTACAAACTAGGTATGGAGAGCATCATCAAGCGCATCGAAAGTGAAATCGCTTCGTTTACCCCAACGGGGGTGAGTGAGGAGACCGGCATCGTACGGTCTACAGGAGACGGCATTGCCGAAATCGACGGGCTCACGAACGCCATCATGACGGAGATGGTGATCTTCGATCCTACGTTTGATCGTACGCTCGAAGATGCCCTCAAGGACCCAAGTCCAATCTACGGACTCGTGCTCAACCTCGAAGAGGATTGTGTGCGCACCGTGGTGCTTGGAGATTCTTCCAAGGTGTACGAGGGAATGCTTGTGCGCCGTGTGGGTCGCCTCCTCTCCATACCAGTAGGTGACGGCATGATTGGCCGCGTAGTAAACCCACTCGGTGAGCCAGTAGATGGCAAGGGTCCTATTGCTGGCAAGACCGCGTTCCGTCCTATTGAGCGCATTGCGTACGGCGTGATGGACCGCTCTCCGGTTAATGTGCCACTTCATACGGGCATCAAGGCAATTGACTCCATGATTCCAATTGGTCGTGGTCAGCGTGAGCTCATCATTGGAGACCGTGGTACGGGAAAGACCGTTGTCGCTATCGACACTATTTTGAACCAGAAGTC
>CAZYDN010000069.1:0-1500 GCA_964646315.1 uncultured Candidatus Saccharibacteria bacterium | reverse complement strand
CTCGACCCATCCGCCCTCGACGACGAGGGGTGACCCCATCACGGGCCGGTGCGCGGCGTATTCATCTGTGGACGATGCTAGATTCCGCTTGAATACGCCTCGCGCATGTGCGTACCTCACGACATGATCGAAGCGCAGACAAAGGAACGCCCGCGCATCCTGCGAGTCGGCGACGACGCCATGCGCGCCGAACTCCTCGCGGCGTTGGAATCTGCCAACTGGAACATGACCGTGGCGGCGCGTGAGTGCGGCCTTGCAGGTCCGTCGAGCGTGCTCCGCATGATCCCGCGCCTCGGTCTGTCCGCGGAGTACGACGCCGCGAAGCGTGACGGGCGCGTGAGTCCCGGTAGTCGAGCGACCAGCCTTCGCCGTTGACAAGCCTTGACGGTCGTGCAACCGTTCGCCGCATGGCGTCCATCACCCTCCCCAACGGGTTCCTGACCTCACCCGCCGCTCTCGCCGCAGGCCACGAAGCGGTCAACCTCCACCTCCGCGCGCTCCTATGGAGCAACGATAACGGCGGCGTAGACATCCCCGCGGAGGCCCTCCCGATGCTCTCGGGTCGCTCCGACGCAGGGGAGTTGGCGCTGCGACTCGTAGGGGCGGGGTTGTGGTCGCAGACGGCAGCGGGATGGAGCGTCGGTGACGCCCATGCGCGGCACGTCTCGGCGGTCAGGTCGGCGGCGGGTCGCAAGGGCGCTGCAACGACCAACGCGCGTCGGCAAACCTCGGCAAAAGGGCCGACAAAGGATCGTCAGGAACCGGCACCCGCCGCGGTGCCCGATACTACATACGCGAGTGCGCCCGCGTCGGAGTCCGGATCTGAGTCCGGAAAGATCCAGAAGACTACTGCTACTGATCCGGAAGCGCGCGAGGCGGCAAAGCCCGAAGCCCCGAAAGCAGTAGTAGCATCGCTTGCGCTCAACCCGGAAGGGAAGCGGCTCTTCAACGTCTTCGTCCGCGAGGCATGCGACGCGTTCAACTCCGCGGCGCCTCACCCGATGCGCGTCGAACTCGCCAACAGACTCGCGGCGTCGCGACTCGACGACGAAACCGTGGTCGTGATGGCCCGCCTGTGTGCCAAACCGAAGACCGTGTGGGGATGGTCGACGAAACTCGCGCCCCTCCCGATCACCGTCGCGTGGTTGCTCGGGAAGGTGAACCCCGATGGCACACGCACGGGCGCCCCGTTGGCCTGTCTGGTCGCTGCGGCACGGGACATCCTCCGCAGGGAGCGGGCGAACGCGGAGGCCCGCCAGAGGGCCGCAGATGACGCCAACGAGGCACGCCGCAAGCGGGCGGAAGCGCTGGCACAGAAGGGCGCTCCGCCGCCCGTCATCTCCGCCGAGTCCGTGCGCGCTGCTCTCGCCAACGCGTCCTTTGTGACGAACCCCGCGATGGTCGAGCGCCTCGCCGGTCTTGCGGCACGTCGCAGTATCGCCGCTTAGGGGTTGTGCCATCCGGCGCGTTGTGGCACAGTGCGGGCTTGGACGTAGCAAG
>CAZYDN010000068.1:0-1528 GCA_964646315.1 uncultured Candidatus Saccharibacteria bacterium | reverse complement strand
CGATCGCCGTTGGCGTCGGAGCGGCGGTCATCCTCGCCGCGGTGCTCTACAAGCGCTCGCGCAAGGGGCGCTGATCCATGGGCGTCCAGACGAACCGGATGCTGCCTCGCACCATCACGATCAACAACGCCTCTGCGACGACCATCATCGGCGCGGGGCGCGAAGGCGTGATGAACGGCGGGTCAGCGTGGACCGCGACCATCACGGTTCCCGCAGGGTTCCCCGGCGTCGTGGTCACGATCCATCGTCGCGCCGTGCGCGGAGGGGCGTTGTCCGCGGACGCCACGACGTACACGCTGACCGCGAACAAGGCGAACCAGATCGTCCTGACGCCCGCCGTGCTCAACCAGTACGAGATTCAAGCGACCGCGCAGGGGGAGAACACTGACATCGTGGTCGACCTATCGATCCAGCGAGCAGGGTGATGGGAGCCTACGTCAACGGAGTACTCGTCCCTCCCGTCGATGCGGCGTCGCTCGATGGCGTCACGGCGAACCTCGGGACGCCGGGAGCGCCGCAGGATGGCTACGAGGTCGCCTACAACAGCAACGCGAACCAGCTCATCCTGACGGCGCCCGTCGTCGTGACGGTGCCATGGACGTCTGCTGCGGCGCCCGTCGAGACGCGCACGACGGACGCGACCGTCACCACGATCGCCACCGTCACGACGGCAACCAACAAGGGGCACACGTTCCAGTTGCTCGTCAGCGCGACCAAGAGCGACCGATCGGCGATCGTGTCGTGGTTGTACCTCGTGACCGTGACCAACGCGGCAGGCGTCGTCACCGTGCGTGACTCGCTCGCACTCGGTCCGACGGACCCCGCGAGTACCATCGTCGCCGCCGTGACGCCGATTGCGTTTGACGTGTCGGGCACCTCCGTTCGAGTGCGCGGTACGGGCGTCATCGCCACCACCGTAGACTGGAACGTGTCAGTGATCGCAATGATTGGCGGGGCGTGATGGCAGACAGATTCACAGTCACAAGCACCACGCCGGGGCAAGTCGCTACACACAGCGGCGGTACTCTTGCGGCGCGCCCCGCGTCTCCCGCGGCGGGCGACACCTACGCCGTCACCACGGGCGCGCAGACCGGCGCCCGCTACACCTGTTTTGTCACCGGCTCTTGGGAGGGCACCGCCCTCCCCACCGCCTCCGCCGCGGGCCAGGTCCCCGTCTCCGACGGCGCGGGCTCGGCGTACACCGCGACCTCCGCGGGCGACGTGCTCGCGCTGGGGATGGTCGCTGCACTCGCCGGCGAGCCTGCGGGTGCGGCGCTCATCAGCGACGGCGCGGGCGACATCGCCACGACCAGCGCGGACGTGTCGGCGATGCTCGCGGCTGCGAATGCGGCTGCGGCGCGGACGGCGATGGGGCTCCTCTCCGGCCTCGACGCCGCGCGGCCCGCGGCCTCCACCGCAGGGCGCACCTACGACGCGACGGACACGGGTGCGCGCTACCTCGACACGGGCAGCGCGTGGATCGTGTCCTCGGCGGGCGGAGGCCCGGACGTCGCGACGCTGCAAGGGT
>CAZYDN010000067.1:0-1535 GCA_964646315.1 uncultured Candidatus Saccharibacteria bacterium | reverse complement strand
TCGCAAGGTAGTTTGCAGTGTAGTTAATATCACTTGAGTTTAGAGAACCAATGACTGTTCCGGGCTTTTCTCCACCCTTCATTGAAAACTCCGGATCAAGTGCCAAATGTACCTGAGGCATTTTTAGGTACTTCTCAAGCGCCGGCACCTCAGATTGCACCGTACTCAGTCCAACCTGAATATCAAGAATCACGATACCATTCACCTGTTTCGCCATCTCTATAGCCTTATCTATGTGCTCGTCTGGCATGCGTGCACGATATAGCCCACTCTTACCAGGATTATCCTGGGCCACCACGGCAATGTATTCAATAGCGGGTACCACTTTTGTTTCAGGATCTGCAGCCTCCCACTTTGCTACCTCTCCACGTAACTTTTGAAGCACAACGCTCGGCTCAAACTCACCTAGGATACCCATCTTAGTTGAGTAGAAATTTCCGTAATACGCGACAATACGCTTCTCTGGAAGTATGGCACCCACGTTTGGATACGGGGCCTTTGCCGGCCATATGCGTTTTGTAGTAGAGGCAGTCGTGCTTGCGTAGTTGGCATTTTTAATAAGGAGCTTGTCGTATTTTGCTTTGTCGAGTGTTTTGGGAAGCTCCGGGACAAGTTTCTTTGTTATCGCCTTTCCTGAGGTGGAGGCGTCACTACTGTAGGTGGTTGCCTGCGCATACGGCAATATAAACGCCACGAGAAGTACTACGACTATTCCCGCAAAGACTATCCACGTTATTGGATTACGCATCAGAAGGTGTAAGCGGTTCATAAGAAGTGGTTGAGGCACGATTTTTTCTGAGTGTGAGTGTCATCCCAATAAACGCGATGAGTACTCCGAGCAACGGCAAAATAAAAGAAAGCCAAGAGAGTGGCAACCCAGAAAAAGGTGCAAGTACCACAAGCACTCCCAGGTAGACGAGTATCGGTTCTCTAGACATACACAAAGTATACTAGGGCGCGACGATCACGACGAATTCTCCCCGAACTTGTCCTGGATGAGTGGCAAAATACTCCTTCACTTCGAGTGCAGTTCCTTCTACTACAGCCTCATGCATTTTGGTAAGTTCCCTTAGAACGGAAATCTTGCGGTCCTCCGGTAGAAATTCAACTAAACTCTCCAGCGCTTTCTCTATACGGTGCGGAGACTCATAAAACACCATTGCGCGAGGAGCGTCTGCGATTTCTCGAAAGAGCGTCTGTCTACCTTTCTTATGGGGCAAGAAGCCAAGGAATGTAAACTCGTGAGTAGGCATGCCAGCAATAGAGAGTGCTGCAGTGAGTGCGGCGGGACCTGGTATTGCTTCTATCGTGACGTCTTCATGTAATCGGTCACGTACCTCGCGCACAAGTTCGTTGCCAGGGTCTGAAACTCCAGGAGTGCCCGCGTCAGTTACGAGCGCCACACGCTTCCCTTCTCCAAGAAGCTGCAGGATGCGAGTAGTGGCATGCTTACCGCTTTGTGCATGAAAAATAAGAAGTGGTTTTTGTATTTCGTAGCGAGCAAGAAGCTTTGCTGTTACGCGCGTGTCCTCGCA
>CAZYDN010000066.1:0-1548 GCA_964646315.1 uncultured Candidatus Saccharibacteria bacterium | reverse complement strand
CCCCAACGGCAAACTCGACCGCAAGGCGCTGCCAGCGCCGGAGCAGGGCGCGTATGGCCAACAAGCCCACGAGTACATCGCCCCCGTCGGCGCACTCGAAACCACGATTGCACATATCTGGCAGGACATCCTGCACATCGAAAAAATCAGCCGAACCGACAACTTCTTCGACCTCGGTGGCCATTCACTCATCGCCATGCAACTCACCGCCCGGCTCAGCACTGAACTCGGCCGGCCCATCCCCGTGCGCCTCGTCTTCGAAGCCCCCACCATCGAAGCCCTGGCCACAGCCATCGCCGGCACGACCGCCGCCGCACTTGCCCACATCACCCCGGCCCCGGCACAAGACTACTACCCGCTCTCCCACGCCCAGCGTCGGCTCTGGTTCCTTGCCCAGATCGGCAACGCCGACACCGCCTACAACATCCCCGCCGCCCTGCGCCTCAAAGGCCCCTTCGACGTCAGCCGCATGAGTGCCGCCCTCGACGCCCTTGTCGCCCGTCACGCCCCGTTGCGCAGCACCTTCATCCCCATGGAAGGCGAACCCATGCAATGGGTCGGCGAGCCCTATCACGTCGACCTTGCTGTCAACACCCTCAACAACGACAGTGCAGCCCTGCGCGAAGCCCTCACCGACTTCGCCCTTGAACCCTTCAACCTCGAAACCGGCCCCCTGCTGCGCGCCCGGCTCTACCGCCTGGCCGACGACGAACACATCCTCGCCGTCGCCGTGCACCACATCGTCGCCGACGGCTGGTCCATCGAAATCGCCCTGCGTGAAGTCGCCGAAGCCTACGCCAGCAATACCGCACAACGGCCCGCACTCACCACCCAGTACATCGACTACGCCCTCTGGCAACGCAACCTCATCGACGACGGCAGCCTCGACAGCCAGCGCCACTACTGGCTCGACCGCCTCGGCGGCGAACTGCCCATGCTCCAGCTTCCCACCGACCGGGTCCGCCCCACGGTACAAAGCTTCGCCGGCGGCCAATACCATCGCCCCATCGACGAGCGCCTGCGCAGCGCCATCGAGCGCTACTGCGCCGCCCAGCGCGTCACCCCCTACATGCTGCTCCTGGCGATCTACCAGATCCTCATGAGCCGTCTCAGTGGCCAGCACGACATCCTCATCGGCACCCCGCTGGCCGGGCGCCAGCACCCCCAAGTCGGCGAACTCATCGGCTTCTTCGTAAACACCCTCGTCCTGCGCGGCGACCTCAGCGACGACGCCCCCTTCACCGACTACCTGCAACGCGTGCGTCATGAAGCCCTCGACGCCTACGCCAACCAGGACTACCCCTTCGACCTCCTCGTCGACCAACTCAACTCACGTCGCGACCTCTCCCGTCAGGCCGTTTTTGACACCACCTTCACCGTCGAAACCCGCAGCCGCCCAGCCGTTGCCGCTCAAGACCTCGACGCCGCCCTCAAGATCGAACCCCTCGCCATCGACGTCCCACGCGCCAAATTCGACCTCGGCGCCACCGTCGCCTACGACGAACAGGCCATGAGCCTCATGTTCGAATACAGCGCCGACCTCTTCGA
>CAZYDN010000065.1:0-1574 GCA_964646315.1 uncultured Candidatus Saccharibacteria bacterium | reverse complement strand
AAGGCGGCCAAATTCCAAAAGGATATCGATACGCTTAATGGTGGGTAGTCCCCACACATGTGCGAAGAGGATATGTGAGTGCGGTACTATTAATATATGGAACCCCTTGCTTCAGATATGACCAGTCAAAACTCTCATAATTCTGAACATCACCCGGCTGGGAAACGAGAGGTTGTGGGTGTGACGATCATCGCGGTTGTTGCAATCGTCACTTTTCTTTTTATTTATCCGCCCTCAGGTCTCGCTATTCAAAATGCGGTAAGCGCCTCGATGCTTCCTAATGAGCTTAAGACTGCACGATTTGCACCTGCATCATTTGCCTCAGCACCCCCAGCAATATACGTCCCAGACGGGTTAACGTATAAGAAGACTTACTATGACGGTCGAATTATCTCAGTTGCTCAAGGTCTTCCGGAAGTAGTGGTAGCCGAAGGTACTGATGGATTCTTCCGTGTATTTGTGTCTTCTGTGAGCGTTTACGCTAGTCAAACGCCGATACTTGGGCCGCGGTTTCTCCTCGTGGACAGTCTGTAGCTATTACTCGGCAAGCAACAACCAGTCCTGAAAGTCGCAACGCAAGAGACTATGACGTAGTGCTCATAGTTCCCGCTACAGGAAGGGAATTCACTATTGGAAGCGGTTTTGCTCCTACTTTTATAGATGATACGACACTGCTATGGATTAGTCCGGCCGGTGTTCATTCAAGAAATATTGCTACAGGCGAAACCAAACTTCTGGTAAAGCATACATTCACGAACGTCATGTCTTCCGCTACATATTCTCCAGACAAAACACTGGTGGCGTGGAGTGACCTCGCAGGAACAAATACGGACGTATACTCGATTAAAACAGGAATAAAAGTGGCAAGTTTTGCAGATGTACTTCCACTCATTACTCTTACAAACACAGGCCTTCTCTCCCTCACACCGCAGGAGTGGAGAACTACCGTTACCTATTATTCTTTTGATGGTTCCGCGTCCCGCATGATTCACTGGCTACCAGGGAGTTATCAGATAAGAAAAATTGCCCTATGATTTCCCTGACTCATTTTTCTATTTTAAATAAGCGAGAGATTCGAGTATCTTTTGCAATCATTTCTGTATCCCTTCTGGTCGCGTTCGGTTGGTATATGTTTCCAGGACACTCACAAGCAGGTGGTACTACCGATGTTGGCTGTGGAGCAGACGTATGGGCAGGTATAAACTGCTCAGCTGGTGAAGAAGTGCGCACGAATTGTGCACCAACCCAAATGGGATATATGAATAATGACCAGAGCAGTTTCCAGTGCCCTGGCCCTGGAGGTTTTTACTGGAGCGGTAATAAGGGTGGGTGTAGAGCCGACCCCTCGTGCGAGGGTTGTGTGGCGAATGCAGGATGTGCGGCAAATACATGTTCAACGACTACCTGTAGCGATAGCTGCGGCAATAATTACGCTGGTACAAAGAACTGCCCCGAACCTGTATACACCTGCCAAGACTACGGATACCAATACGGTACTGTGGGAAACTGTTGGAACTCAGTGTCTTGTTCGAGATCTAATTCCTGCGGTCAGTCGAATACGGGCATGACAACAG
>CAZYDN010000064.1:0-1624 GCA_964646315.1 uncultured Candidatus Saccharibacteria bacterium | reverse complement strand
CTTGCTCAAGTGCCTTGATATCTTTATTGGCTACTGATTCTGCGATAAATTCATTGAGTGACTGCATGTTGGTATTAATTAGTTAGTAAATGTGAACCTATCCAGCTTTGATCTTCGTTCGGGAGTGGAATATCCGTATACACTTCTCGTATTTTTCTCAAATACTCCTCAAATTCTCATTTTTCACTTGTTGTAATAGTGAGATCATGATGGAGTGATAAGAAACGAGCAAGTAGTCATTCCATGTCGTTGCAATCCTTCATCTTGTCTAGTAACTCCTCATAGTCAGGCAAGAAACGAGTCTTGCAGTGCATATGAGCTTGTTCCTTCGACATTCAGTGGAATTCCATGACGTATTCGATAACTACTCAGAAGTAGTAATTGCGTTGTTTCTCTGAAATACCTGTTGTGTCTTTTTCTATCGTGACTGTGCAAGGGCATCACTCCTTTTCTATTGCTTCTGATATCCGTATAGAGTATTCGAGAAAGTTGTCTTCTTTTATGCGTATTTTCATGGTTACTAAAAATTAGAATTCTTCTCACATTGGTTTTTTTTCATACACAACTTTTTCTTCTGATATTACTATGTCTTCCCTTACTTTATTTACCCAATCTGTGAAGTCTTGTTCTTCTCCCCCATCAATGACATTTGTACGATCTTTTGAAAGGTAAAATGTATGAGGACTTGTATTGATTTTTCTTTTTCCAGTTGCTTTGTCTATATAAACATATCATACGACATCCATATAGTATGCAATATCAGTGGCGGACTTTCAATTTAATGATGGTAATACTTTCGATATTTTTCATTCATCCATATCATTCATTTCTTGTGCAATAAAAATAACATTCATAGGCAAGTCACGAAATCATCTAAGTATCATTTTTATCTCTTTTGATAAAGTTCCCCAATCTTGTAATTGCATTGATCTTCAAGACTTTGTCTCAATAGCTGATTTTATTATATCATTTATTTCTGTTATAGAATCTATAACCACTGTCTCATAATCATGTTTTTGATCTCTAAGATAGACGAGAAGTTCTTTTAGATCTCACAAAGAATTTATTTCAGTATATGCAGGAGCAAATTTACGAATAGACATTAGTCACTTTTCACTCGATGCGAATATTGGTTTTGGGGCAGATGCTCAAAATGTTGTTTTTCAAGTTCAAGATGAACCATATATCAAGCATTTAATAGTCTGATCCTTCGGGGAGTATGTTTTAATTAGCATATTATGAGTTTGTTATAGAGTATTTTTCCAGTTCCAGTTCTACAAGTATCATACCGAGACAAGTTTTCACTTGAATTGGACATCGGAGCTTGTATTCTCCACTATTGAGCCGGGTAAGCTTATTATTTACATCTCGTATACGAGCGTTTAAGTTATTGAGTGCGAGTGACATATTTATTTATTGTTATAAGATTTTTTAATTTGCCGAGTCCAGAAATCCCACAATCATCTGCACAGAGTTTCCAGTTTTGGATTATATTCATAGCCTATAAAAGCATTCTGACATTGAACTGTCCGATTTTCTCGGACAGTTGCATTTGCCTTTCCAGTGAAGTAACAAAATAGTATAATTCATGGTAATAGTGCAATAAGGAACATAAGATTGATAT
>CAZYDN010000063.1:0-1634 GCA_964646315.1 uncultured Candidatus Saccharibacteria bacterium | reverse complement strand
CGACAAAGCTGGCCAACGTAGTCTTTTGCATAGCCGGTAATCTTGGCAGCGCGCTTTGACGAGAGATATGTTTTCTCCCCGATAATAAGTTCATCCATACAGGCAGTATAAGGCTATCTTGCCTCGTATCAAATAGATGCGCATCTCGGCTAAGTGAGTAACCCTGCAGGCAACTATGAGCAGTTCCAAGGCGAGTATGTGGACCAGCTTACTCACGGGCCCGACACAGTAAAAGAAAAGACTCCAGGATTGTGCCTGGAGTCTTTTCTGACCTCTCTCCCGTCAGGATTACTCACCCTTCGCCAGCTCCTCAAGTAGGAGCGTTCGGAGGGTAGCTGGGTTCCCAGCTCCCTTTGTAGCCTTCATGGTCTGCCCCACGAGAAACTGGAGTGCTGCCTCCTTGCCTGCCCGGTACTCGACCACTGCAGCCTCCTGCTGACCCATGACCTCTCGAACACTGGCGCGGAGAGCCTCTGGGTCTGAGACCTGTACGAGACCCTTCTCTTTTGCGATGACCTCAGGCTCTCTAGCGTCTCCCTCGAGAATAAGAAGGAGTACGTCCTTGGCTCCACGAGAAGAGAGTGAACCGTTACCGATGAGCTCAATAAGCTTGGCAAAAGTCGCAGGCGAGAAATTCTCGTACTCACCGATTCCCTGCTTTGTGTACCAACCAGCAACGTCAGAGATGAGATAGTTTGCTGCAAGCGCTATGAGTGCCTCGTCTCCACCAAGCTTTTGGGTAAGTGCATCGAAGAATACTCCACGAGAAATTCCATCTGCGAGATATGCACAAGCATCAGGCTTTAGTCCGAGAGCAGCATAGCGAGCACGACGCTCCCATGGAAGCTCAGGTAGGCCCGCTTGTAGCGTCTCGCGCGCAAACTCTGGTATCTCCGAGATTGCCATCTTTGGGAGGTCTGGCTCCGGGAAGTAGCGGTAATCAGCCGCACCCTCCTTAACTCGCTGAGAAAAGGTCTGCTGCTTTCCTTCGTCCCACCCGCGAGTCTCCTGAGTGACTACCCCCCCTTCGTCGAGTAACTTACTCTGACGCTCTACCTCGTATGCGATAGCTCGCTCAACCGAGCGGAATGAGTTCAGGTTCTTAACCTCTACCTTAGTACCAAAAGCATCGGTCTTCGAAACCGAGATATTTGCCTCGATACGCATCTCCCCTTTCTCGAGGTTTGCGTGAGAAGCACCGAGTGTACGGAGAAGGAGCTGTAGCTCACGCGCAAATCTTCCTGCCGTTTCAGCGTCGTGTATGACCGGCTCGGTGACGAGTTCCATAAGTGGAACTCCTGCTCGGTTGAAGTCGACAAGACTCTTGCCGGTTGCATTGTCGTGAGATGAACGCGCGGTGTCTTCCTCAAGATGAATGCGGGTAATTTCCACACCCTCAAGCACCCCTCCCTTCACCAAGGGAAACTCGTACTGACTAATCTGGTATCCCTTTGGAATGTCCGGGTAAAAGTAACTCTTTCTATCAAATTCGGTAAAGTCGGCGAGAGTACCGTTTATAGCAGTACCCACGCGAAGCACCTGGTGCACAGCTTCCTTGTTTGCCACTGGGAGCGTGCCGGGGTGAGCCATGCATATTGGGCACACGTTTGTATTTGCTGCTGCCTCGTGCGGCG
>CAZYDN010000062.1:0-1664 GCA_964646315.1 uncultured Candidatus Saccharibacteria bacterium | reverse complement strand
TTCCATCTTCACCGCCTTCGCGAATAGTGGGTCGCTGTCTACTTGTCCGCGAAGAACCAGGTCGATTGCGTCCGCAGCACCCATAAAGGCAGCGAAGTAATCTTCGTGCCCTTCATTCACGAAGTGCGGATGCATGTACTTGTCGAAGACGACCGTAGTCATGAGGTCAGTGAGCATGCCCTCGAGGCCGTAGCCGACTTCGATGCGATGTTTGAACTCGTCTCCGGGTGCAGGATAAACGGTAATCAGGACCCCGTTGTCGAGTCCCTTCTGACCGATACCCCAGGCCCGGGCCACGTCGATGGAATACTTGTCGATGTCCTCGCCGTCGAGTGAAGGCGTGGTCAGTACGACCACCTGCGGTTTGCCGGGCAATTCGTCGAAACGCGCCAAGCGTGCCTCGAGGGTTGCCTCTTGTTCCGCAGGAATCACGTTCGCATAGTCGTTGACCCGGCCTTTCAGTTCCGGAATAGCGGCCGACGCATTGCTCGCGATGATGAGCAATGCGAGCGCCGCAAGTCTCCCAAACCACTTTTTCATGTATCAACCTCCCTGTTTGAGCCTTAGCTCCCTGTTTTTTATTACAACACACGAGAGCGATGTATGCAATTTTTCTCATTGGCTTCGAACTTTAACTCGATCGATGCTGGAACCCTTTTTCAATGCGTGATAGGTTCAGTCTAGACTTCGAAAGGAACGACAATGATCAAGAAAGATTGGTTGGGTGAGCTATTTCCTAATTTGGAGTTGCTTGCTGAGGATCAGGCGCGCGTCGCAAGTAGGTATGCGGAACAGTACCGCCTGACGGCCGAGGAAAGTGACAAGCTGCACATGTTCTTTAGTCCGACGCGCGTAGTAGAGGGCATGACTGAAGGCGAGATACGAATTCTTTTGCTGTTGTTCGATCTTCGTGAAAAAGATCGCAAGGCTACTTTCAATCGGCATGGAATTCACTCAGATTCTATTGTGGAGAAAATCGCTCTCCCCGAGGAGTTCCTTTTCATGCTTGGACCCATGACTCGAGAACGCTTCAAGACTGGCGTCTGGAAGTTTCTCCAGCAAGTAGTCGTGCACCAGGCACAAAGCCGTGCAGACACGCAATGACGATTATTTTGTGACTGGGGACCCATCAATGATGGGTCCCCGTTTCTTTTTTGACTGTCACAAACTGTAGTGGAATAGCTGGCGGTTTACTTTATACAATCTGCCAATCTATCAAAGCATCCTGTCCAAGCATTGAATGTCGACTCGTCGAAAGAATTCTCAGGCGGTATTGATGTAAGAGTCATTCTTGTCTGAGTACCGATACTTTCAAATAATATTTTGAAACCAGCTGCTACACCGGCAGGACCTTCATTCTGGGAAAAATCTAATACCGAAAAAGAAAGTTCTTGAAGGGGCTGAACAGTAATATATGTTCCTGTATATTCACCCGACGTATTATCGTTAGGGTCGGCAAATCGAAAATGACCACCGGGCCGCACGTCTAGCTCTCGAACCTCCATAACAATTCCAGGCGCAAACCACTTTGCTATCTGATTGGGTGTAACCCATGAGTCCCACACCTGTTGGCACGAGGCGTCGAATACTTTGGTGACAATCAGTTCTTTTTTACTTTCGTTCATAACTTTAGTATGTCACATTCGTTTCTCCACGCACAAATA
>CAZYDN010000061.1:0-1676 GCA_964646315.1 uncultured Candidatus Saccharibacteria bacterium | reverse complement strand
CGTCGAACCGTAGCGGTCACCGACGCGGGTTGCGCTTCGGAGCGGGCTTGCCGTCGAGCATCATCGTCGCGAGGAAGATCGCCAGTGCGCCAGCACCCACGGCACCCGCGACCCACCATCCCACGCCGCTACCCCCCTCGGCAGTCTGTCGTTGCTGCGCGCTCCTCGTCAGAAGCGCCCTCGTGTCCACGACCGTAGGCGTCGCGGAGAGCGTGATGCGCTTAGCAGCGACGTGGCCCTGACCATCGTCCACGCCGACCATGTACGACCCCACGGGCCACTCGGAGACGGACTCGCCCGATGCGGGGAGGTTCACAGCGACGAATGGCAGCGTCGTGCCGTCCATCGCCAGTGCGATGCGCCATCCGGGTTGACCCGTCACCGTGAGTCTACCGACGGTGGTCGATGCGGGGCGGGTGACCTCCATCGACGAGAACGGGATGCTCGCGATGCGATCCTGCGTGATGTTGATGCGCGCCGTGCGGATGCTCTGATCGGGCGCGAGGACACGGAGGGACACATCGCCGGTCGGAGTAGGCGTGAACCACAGCGGCGCTTCCGGCGTGCCGACCACGGCGCTACCGACGTTGCCGTTCGGCGAGTCGCCCACGAACACGACCGAGAACGGCGGGATGCCGAGCACGATCACCCCTTGCTGCCTCGCAGGGGCGACGGAGGGCGTCGTCTGCGTCGGAAGGATCACGGGCGCGACGTAGAGAGACGGCGGCGTGTATCCGGGCGGCGGAGGCGGGAGGACGTTGGTGATGTACGACACGTCCTGGCCCATGCGCGCGGACGAGTCCATCTGGAAAATCTCGAACGTCGGGAGGATGCGGCCGAAGATGTCGCGCGCGTAGGTCGCGGTCGCGGCAATGCTGGCGTCGGCGGCAAGCGGTACGAGCTCGTTGACCGCCATGGCGACGCTGAAGAACAGGCCGACGACGGCGCCTGCGATCGGGTTGATAGTGCTGACGATCGTGCTGGCCGACCCGAGGAGCGACATCGTTCGGCGGCTCTCGGTCATCCCCCGTTCGTACTCCGTCACCGCGAACGTCTCTTCAAGGTGAGTATCGTCGATGTTGACGCCTCGGGCGGCGTCGTTGGTCCACGCGTTCTTCCCGATCACGTCGAGTCGGATCTCGTGGATCAGAGAGAAGAAGTCGCGGCTCGCGATGTCCCTCAGGATCGTGCGGAGGATGTCCACGTACCACTTGAATGGCGCCGTCGCGAACAGTGCTCCATTCGGCGTGAAGGATGGGTCGAAGGCCCACGACATACTCCGCCAAGTGCGGATGCCCGCCGCAGGCATCCGGTTGCCAGCGATCACACCGTCGTTGCCCATCCAGACGTAGAGGACATCGTTCGTCGGCGTGAAGCAGTGCTGACTCGTCGTGCGCAGATCCGAGAAGCACCCTGCTCCGTTACTGAGGTACGCGCCAGCCTGCTTGTTCCGCGATGCTTCTTCCCAATCGGACATTACCCCGATGATGACGTACGCGTTCGGAACTTGTCGATTCTGGTTTGACCCATGACCGTTGTACGACGCCTTCAGCGACTCCCGCCACGTACTGAGACTGCCGTCCGCAGGGAACAGAGCAGGCGCGGCATTGAGCGGGCGCGGAATGGGCCTCGACGTCGCAGGATCATAGAACGACCCATAGCCCTCGTGAACGACC
>CAZYDN010000060.1:0-1680 GCA_964646315.1 uncultured Candidatus Saccharibacteria bacterium | reverse complement strand
CACGGCTAGCGGAAGCTGGTCGTGGAACATATCCAATCGGAACAAGGTTAGTTCGAAAGAACGCCTATCCGGTCGATCGCCGGTACTTTAAGTACGCAGGTGGGGACATGATACTTATCCCTAAATAGTATCCGGACGCCGGAAAAACGAACCGGTGGAGTATTGGAAGCCTCAATTGAGCTTCTAAAACTTCGAATAGGCGGAACACAAGAGAATGCTCTGCTTAAGTTTCTAGATGTAGTCAGTAGAGAAGCGCGTACAGCGGATGGCTTTCCCTCGGGAGAACCATCCGCTGTGCGCGTTTTGTCGTAGTGGGGTGGAATTACGGCTGGGTTTCTGGTAGTATCCGTGAAGCTCCTGGGATGAGATCTTGCATCTCTTCCTACGGAAGAGCCCGCAACTGTATACCGTATCGGCTAGGAAGCCTCAGGTATACGTTTGCGGCGCTCGTTGCACAAAGAAATATATAAAGAAATTCCTTCATATATTTCTTTGCTTGCTCGCTATGCAAGCGTAGCTCAGTTGGTAGAGCACTCGACTGATACTCGAGCGGTCATAGGTTCGAACCCTATCGCTTGCACCAAGAAGCAAAAAGTCCCGAGGCAAAGCCTCGGGACTTTTTGCTTCTATACCCACCCCACAGCATATAAAGCATATCGACCGAGTATACTTAGCGCATATGCGAGACCTACTTATCATCATGGGAATGTGCGTGGTGGCTATTGTTATTGGAGCTTGGCTCTATCTCTACGGCCCCTCCAGCTCCGTAGTAGAGCAGCCGGGTCAGATGCAAGAGTCAGACACACTGAGCACTCAGCAAGCAAGTGCAGGGGCCTCACGTCCTCAAGCGACGAAAGTAACCTTCTCGGTGATTGGTCACGGGAGTAGTGCACAAGAGGTAACTGCTCGTAAGAATTACGCGGTATATACCGAAGACGAGTTTGCGAAAGTTTGGAAGATGACTGGCAGTACAGAAGAAATGCCGGTAATTGATTTCACCAAAGCATACGTGATTGCGGTTTTTGCAGGAACGAAGCCGACGGGTGGCTATGCAATTTCTGTGGAGGGTGTTTCAGATGTGGGTGATGTGCGTTCGGTGTCGATATTGAGCGAGAAACCAGGGGTGGGGTGCATCACTACTCAGGCTATAACGAGCCCGTATCAAATCATTCGAGTACCGTTCTCAGGTGCAACAATAAGTCGAGTGGATGTGGAAAAAGAGGTACCGTGCCCAAGCCGTTGATAACCTTTTCAAAAGTGTTATAGAGAGGGTAGATGTAACTCTCTCACATGGAGCTCCTTACTATGTCGACCCAACAAGGCGCTACCCTGGAGCGCAAGATACCTCACCAGGACGACACCCTCAGTCAAAAGGCCGGGTATCGTCAGTGGCCTATTGCGGTCAATCATCCTGCAAGTCTAGAAGCATGTGTTGATATACGTGACCACGGCATTGCGGGGAAGAACCTGTATAACCGCACGGATGCCCCGCCGTACTTTGAGCAGTTCGATGGCTCGATACCAGAGCTTTTTGTGCGGGTAGGAGTACTTGAAAAATTGAAGGAGGCGAACAAGATACTCGCGTTTCATAACGCTGAGGTGTTTGTGAACGACAGTTGGCGTCCCGCACAGGTGCAGCAGGGTGGCCGGGCGTGGTGCGAAAGAGATATTCGTACTCAT
>CAZYDN010000059.1:0-1680 GCA_964646315.1 uncultured Candidatus Saccharibacteria bacterium | reverse complement strand
CCTCAACTAAGTTCACAAACTTATCTAATTGAGGTTGTATAATATCTTGCAGCCGGTTGAATTTATCTTTACGGATGTGTAGCGAACAAATCAAAATTGAAAGTTTCATTCTTGCAGATTGTTTTTGATATAATCGAAAGCGATAGGGGTTTTCTTCATGTAGTTATGTAGTGTAATTGCTTCATCTATTTTAACTTCTGCTAACACGAAAACATCTACCCATTTTTCAAATGAATCATTAGGGTGGAAGTAAACATAAACAGAGCAAGCGTATTCGTCAATTTCGGAGTATGATTCTCTGTAATCAAGTCTTCTAAAATCAAAATTGTAATTTATGTATCTGCCATGAAGCGATTTTGTTTTCTTCATTTCATTTACAAACTTCTCTAATGTGTCCATGTGCTTAGGTAGAAAGATTTTCATTTTTGGTAGTTTTAGTTGTGAATTATTTAATCTATTGTTTGTCTTTCATTTGGTTTAACGTTTACCATGAGTTACTTTTATTCGGATTGCTTCGCGTATTAAATCAGACTTCTTAATCTCAAAGTTTTCTACTATATAAATAAAGTCCATTAAAAGTTTACCATAAAAAACAGTTTGCAGTTTGCGCTTAAATTGTTTGTTGTTTACATCGGGCATTATTGCGCTAACTGTAACGGGCAAAGGACTTTTAATGTAAGTCAAATAAAAACGGAAACATTCTCTAACCGCCTCACTTTCGTTCAGTTCATTGGTCGAGCAATACTCATCAAACTTTTTAAGTAAGTCGCCATATACGACGCTCTTAAAAGTTCGCGTGTAACTATTCACTAACTGGCATTTAAAATTTAATAGTGTAAGACAACCAACCACAATAAAATAAAATCAAACGAGAGTAAACATGCCAATCAGAAATATATATATGCCATTCGGCTAAACTAATTCCTAAATAAAAAATACAAAGTAAAGTGAAGCGGGCGAAATATTCTATTGCAGTTTCTTTGCTCATAGTAGTTTAAATTATTATACCCTTTTAGGTATATGTAAAAGCGAATATAGTAATCTATGTTACATTTTTGCTATGCTGAATGGAAAATATTATTTACATCGAGGGCGTAATAGGTGAGGACGTAACAGTTGGAACTGTTCGCGCTCAATATGAATCGCTTTCAAACGCTAAAGAATTAACCGTAAAGATAAACAGCGGAGGCGGGGATGTGGATGAGGGTTTCGCTATTTATGATTTCCTTACAACTTTAGGAATCAAAGTAAATACCGAAGTTCTAGGTATGTGTGGCAGTATCGCTACAATCATTCAACAGTCGGCTTGTAACGGTGGCGAAAGAACTATCCACCAAAATTCTAAAGACTTTATTCATAACCCTTATTGGCAGAATAACGCACCTATCCCTATGGAAGCGCGAGATGCTAAAGATTTATATGAGCGTTTAATGTTAACCGAAAGCAAGATACTTGACTTTTATGTTAAGCATACTCAAAAAGATTCGGCTTTAATTAAGGCGAAGATGGACGCTCAAACGGAATTGACAGCACAAGAAGCAATCGAACTAAACTTAGTTGATAGAATTATAACCACAGAGGTTCAATCGCTTAGAAATTATAAAGTAATCGCACTCATTAAATCAGAAACTCAAAACTCAAACACAATGTCAGAACTAAAAGCAGAAATCGCAACGGGCT
>CAZYDN010000058.1:0-1685 GCA_964646315.1 uncultured Candidatus Saccharibacteria bacterium | reverse complement strand
CTCTCGTTGTCGCGGCAGTCGTAATACTCGCCGTCGGGCAACGCCGCGAGTTTCGTTTTGTAGTCACTCACTTACCGCCTCCCTTCGCTGCCCACGCTTCGAGACGCGGGAGTTCGCTCTGGACGATGTTCGATCGGTCGTATCCGCTGCCTGGAGAAAACCCGTCACGTCGCCGGTACTTCCCTCCGTCCTTCGTCAGAAAGAACGCCGCCGTCGCCCGCTCAATGGTGATGATGGTGTCCTTCCGCGAGTACGCAGGTGAGAGCAACACCACGTTGTCTCCGTACTCGGGATGCGGGAGAACGATGCTGCCGGCCACCGCGTCGCGCCCCATCCGTCCACGCTGGCATAGGCACCATCGCAGGTCGCAGAGCACCCCATCGCGGCGCTCCCATCCACCCGACTCAAGCCCGCCAATGGCCTTCCCTCGGTACACCGTCCCGCACTCGCCACACGTTGCTTCCATGCCCTCTATACGCCTCCCATCGCCTTCGGATTCAACGCGACCGCAACGGCCATCGCTTCCCGTGCCGCGTGGCGGTAGTCGTCCCGCTGCCACTCTGCCAGCGCCCACCACGCTGCCTCGACCTCCATCACGCACTCGCGCCAGGAACCCACCGACCACCCGCCATCGGCCAGCGACCCGAAGATCGCGAGCGCCACGCAGTCCACCTGCTCTGGGGTCATCGTTCCCTCCGAAAGCGTCGCACGCTGGCGAACGTCAGCACGTCCATAATGTCGCCCGCGACGTCCATCCACTGAAGGGTCATCCCGATGCCACTGGCGTCCCCCTTGCGAGCGGCGCGGGATGCCTTGCGGCAGAGCGCGGAGAAGAGGCGTGCGCGGCGACTCATGCGTCACCTACCGGCTTCGACGCCGACCACTCCAACACCCGATCGATCTCGCCCGAGTTCGCCAGTTCCATCGCTTCGTCGATGGTCTTGCTCGACAGGTCCATCACCGCCTCCGGCGAGGGCTCATGCCCGAGTTCGATCGCCACGCGCAGCGCGACGCAGGAGAAGACGAACTTCACGAGGTCGTTGCACTTCCCGGTAAGCGGCGCGTCCGCGTAGAGACGCGCGAACATCGCCACCTCTGCCGGGTATCCGCGATCGATGCCCGCGTACTTCGGATCGTCGAGGAGTTGCCCGTAGACGAGCGACGACACCGCAGCGACGGCATCGTCTGCGCGAGTCTTGCGCGGCCATGTGTTGTCTCTCGCTGCGATGGCGATGTCCTTGGCGAGCCGAAAGACCTCTGTCAGTGCCTCCTTGCCCTTGCGACCTCCCCACATCTTACGACAGAAGACGATGCCGTACTTCTTCGTCGTGTGGTCGATGACCGCCTGCGAAACCTGCGCGGCGAACTCCGACGGGTCGATGTCTTTCAGTCGAAGCGTCTCGTCAGGCATCAATCGCTGCCCTTCTCGATCGCGTCGGCGCACGCATCGGCAGCACCGCGCCACTGCGCCGGAACGGACGCCGCGAGTCCCCGACACACCTCCGCGCACCGCTTCGTCTCCGCCGCCACCGCCGCATCGCACGCTGATGCGAGGCTTCCGCGTGTTTCCGTAAGCACGCTCCCGTAGGATCTGATCGCCGCTACCACCTGCTCCTCCGCAGAGAGTTCGCCCGGAGCGAGGATCTCCCGCACGGGCAACGCGTGTGCTTCCATCGCGCACCACC
>CAZYDN010000057.1:0-1691 GCA_964646315.1 uncultured Candidatus Saccharibacteria bacterium | reverse complement strand
AAGCGATGCCCGCCCACGACGGGCCTCCAAGCGCCCACCACAACCCGAGTCCGTACCCCGTGAGGGTCACGAGGTCTGCCGCGGTGACGGTCGCTGGCGCGGGGAGGATCGTGAACGGAACAGCGGGCTGCATCCCAGCGTCGGTGAGTCCGCCCGATGGCGCGAGGTACTTCATCGTGTCAGTCGATCCGACCTTCGCGAGCGGCGGCAGCGGCCCGTTGCTGTAGGAGCATCGCTTGCTCCGCAGGAAGGAGCGGCGCGCGGAACTGCGATGCCTCGATGGCGGCGATCTCCGCAGGCGTCAACGCGCGTGCGCCGGAACCGGGCGGGGGGTTGTAAAGCGGGTGCGACGTGTCGGCGTAGGACATCGACCCGTCGATGGGCGCGACGTTCTGGAACGACCCTCCGATGGGTGCGCCCTGCGTGAGGGCCTGCGTCGCAGATGTGGTGGGCTTGCGCGTCAACCACCACGCGAGGGCGCCCGCTCCGAGCACGGCGCCGACGACGAGGCCGGTGGGGAAGGATGGGTTGCGGAGCTTGCGTGCCATGTTGGTTACTCGATCTTGTAACGCTTGGAGTTCTTCTCGGCGAAGTCGCCCCACGACGTCAGAGAAAACTTCTTGGTCACCGTGTTGAACAGCAGTGTTCCGGCGTACGAGTCACCGACGTTGACGTACTCCGCAACGATGTCGCCGTAGTACCGATCGACGTACTTGCCGCGGATCGCCTCAACACCATGCGCGTCGATCAGTCGATCGGCAGTCTCCAGTGCACTCTGCACTGACCGACCATCGTTCACGTTGACCGCGGCGAGGACGGCGCGCAGTGCCACGGCGTCCGTCTCGCTGAGATCACGGCCAAAGAACTTCTTGAGCGTTGCGACGGAGACCTTCATGCGCGGACCCTACCACGGGCGGGCGCGCGATGTCCACCGTCCTGCCCGTGAACACGATCGTAGTGCGACCAGAACGCCCGCAGCGCGTCGGCACTCGCCGGTCGCTGGTGCTTCCCTTCGTGCAGGTACGCGGCGAGCAATGCGATGCCCCGTGCGACCTTCGCGTTGTAGGCATCGCCGCGCGCTTCCAGGGTGAGCGAGATGCACCCGAGGCGGGACATGACGCCCTTCTCCCGCAGGGTGCCCGCACGGTACTGCGACGCGAGCGAGGGGTAACCGTGGCGTGTGAGTTCCTTCGCGAGCACGGCGCGGGCCTTGGCGGCAGTCGGGAGAGTGTAGCGGGGCTTCATCGGGGTACGCACGGCCATTCGACCGTAGCACAACGCGGCTGCTGAGAGTTAGTCCGTGTGGCGTGAATCGAACACGCTTGACCTCCGCCCCGAACGGAGTGATCGACCAATGACCCACACACGGAGACGCGGAACCGTCGCCGGGAGGATCGTGGTGCGTCAGTACGCGAGCACGGCCATCCCGGCGCCGATTGGGCGCGCAGGGAATGGCGAGTGGCAGGCCGAGAGGGAATCGGACCCTCGACGCGCGGTTTTGGAGACCGTGCTGCGCACCAGCGCCCGACCTAAAGCAGAAGCGTCGGTGCTTCGCCAGCGGCGGGTGTTGTTGATGCGCGAGGCCATGGGCGACGTATCCCACGGGGAGGAGAGGGCGTCAAGAGGAAACGATGATGTTGACATCCCCTCCGACGCGATCCACGTTGGGCGAGCCATGAACCACGAGATGT
>CAZYDN010000056.1:0-1702 GCA_964646315.1 uncultured Candidatus Saccharibacteria bacterium | reverse complement strand
AAAGAGCCGATATGCTAGAATACTAGCACAGGCAATTTTTATGTCAAGCACCCCCTACGAATCCCCCCTCCGCGACCAGTCCCTTGATGCCGCACTCCGCCCCTCCCTATGGGACGAATACGTGGGCCAAGCCCACGTAAAATCGAATGTGCAGATAGTGCTTGAGGCAGCAAAAAAGCGCGGAGGTATGCCTGAACATCTTCTTTTTTATGGTCCTCCTGGTGTCGGGAAGACTACCCTTGCTCACCTGGTAGCCACTTCTCTGGATGCTCCACTTAAGACCACCTCGGGCGTTGCTATTGAACGCGCAGGAGACTTAGCCGCCATCCTCACAAACCTTGAGCCAGGTACCGTTTTGTTTATTGATGAAATCCACCAGCTCTCGCACAAAATTGAGGAGCTTCTGTATCCGGCACTTGAGTCGGGCTCGCTCGATTTAGTCCTCGGAAAGGGTCCGTCCGCTCGCACCGTTGAACTTGCCCTTCCCCCGTTCACCCTTGTGGGAGCCACCACGCGCATGGCTCAACTTTCGGCTCCCTTGCGTTCACGTTTTGGTGGTGGTGTGTACCAGCTCGATTTTTATAACGACGAAGATTTGCGCAATATTATTCGTCGCTCGGCGGAGGTGCTCTCTCTTTCCGCGCCCGACGAGGTTATAGAACGTGTTGCAGCGCGAAGTCGTGCAACTCCCCGCATCGCAAACGCACTCCTTAAGCGTGTGCGCGATTACAGCGAAGTGCACGAGCTTCCTCTCTCTGCAGAGGTTGCGGATGCCGCCTGCAAACTGTTTGGCATTGATACCCTTGGACTTACCAAAGACGACCAGCGATATCTCACGACTCTACGAGATTCATTTAAGGGCGGGCCTGCCGGAATTCGTGCGCTCGCAAGCGCGCTGCATGAAGACCCCGACACCGTGGAGACGGTGTACGAGCCGTTCCTTCTTCGTTTGGGATTTGTGGAGCGAAGCCAGCGCGGACGCATTCTTACACCCAAAGGTCGCTCGTACTTGGAGCAGTAACGAAAGCATGAAAACACTTGCGTTTGATCTTCACGGCACTCTTGCTTACGTTTCGGATAATTCTGTTCTCATTGCTGATATCGAATATTTAAAAGAGTTAAAGAAAACATACACCTTTATTCTTATTACTGGATGCACTCGACGAGAAGCTGTTATGGCGCTTGAGGAGACTGGTCTTGCAGTGCTATTTGAAGAAGAGAAGATTGTGCTGTGCGAAGAATCCGGCGGAGAGAAAGACACAGGGAAACCGTTTGAAGAAGCCAGACGACGCGTGTCAGGACCAATCGTAATGGTAGGCGACCAACCTTCTGATGCTTCAGGGTCAAGACTAGCTGATATTCCCTGCGTACTTGTAGAATCAAAAGGAAATCTAGCTGACCAGCAAGCGGCACTACTGCAAGCAATTGGTGAGGCGGTTGAAATTCTCGAAGCTCAGTAGGGTTCTTGATATTTCAGGGCTTCGATTATACGGGAACAGTCTTGCGTACGTCTGGGGGATGGTTTCCTCCAGACGTTTCTAATTCTTGGTTGCATAGCTTATTTGCTATACTTCTGTTATGTCCGGTCACAACAAATGGTCGCAAATTAAGCGACAGAAGGGCGCATCCGACGCAGCTAAAAGTCGTGAGTTTTCCCGTTTTTCTAAGCTCATTACGCTCGAGGCGAAGAAAGCTGCGGGCA
>CAZYDN010000055.1:0-1758 GCA_964646315.1 uncultured Candidatus Saccharibacteria bacterium | reverse complement strand
AGTGAATCACGCGACACAAACCACATTCGTCCAATCTGGCTTCCTTCGATTTTTCCTTCACGGCAGAGGCGCGCTAGGTAATCAGAATGATACCCGGATTCCTCCGAGGCTTCTTTGGTTGAAATTAGTTTCTTTTCGTTGAAAGGATCCATGTCGGATGACCGAATTACTTATAGTTTAACCCGTATTATGACGATTATGAGGTTTACGTGTGGGGATAGTGAAGAGAGTTTTTCAACGCATTTTCCGCCTAAAAATAAATCAAAACTAGGTCTTCAAGTCGCATTTAAAACGCACTCGAGAACTACCCGAAGAGCCTTCGGAAGTCCGTGCTCCGAGCAAAGTCAGTCAAGTAATTACTGGTGATGAAGATCAACCTCTCATGAAGAAGCGGGAACTTCCTACCCTTCCCCACCCAGCTTTCCCCAACACTTCACGCAAAACGCCTCATACAGGTACAAAAGTCAGGAAGCTACAAAACCCAATAAATATATAGCGGCATTCGGCTTATGAAGCGGAAGTTCAATCGAATCAGTAGCATTTGCAATGCGTCTACAAAAAAGCGAGCCTCTAAATTGCTCTAGGACGCGAATTAGATTCCCCACCGCATACATTCCTCATGCCGAGAAAATATACGGCGTATATGCGAAACTTCTCATGAAATTTTGACTTCGCTTCTCTCACAGCATGTTTCAGTTATTCAGAATCAGACCCGTTCCAGTCTAAACTGCCCCTTTTCTTACCTCGCCTATACGAGACGAGATACATTGTATATAAAGGTTTGTTTGGTGCCACATTCTTATTATTTCTTTATCTCGTCTGCTCTTGCTACTTGCGTAACGGCGCTTCTTCTATCGGATGCCTACCTGCTTGCCATAAAATATGCCCTGAGCTTACGAAGTTCAGGGCATATTCGAGCTACTTATATAGGAGTAGGTATATCTAAATCGCAGGAGTTGCTGCGGTGGGAGTTGTAGCCTCCACAGTTACTGGAGACGCGGTGACTGGCTCCGGTGTAGGACTCACAGGTGCCGTCACCACAGGCTCTGGAGTTGGTGCTGGCTGAGGCTCCGGTGTAGGTGTAGGTGCCGGAGTCTCCGTTACTGGAGTAGGAGGCGTGACCACCGATGGGTCGTCTGTGGGTGCAGGTGACACAGGTTCAGGAGTAGGTGTTGGTGTTGGTGTGTTCACGCTTGCTCCCACGCCTGCACTTCCCCGTTCACGAGCCATCTCTAGGAGCACGCGCACATCGTCTTTGGAGAGACATTGGTCGTCGACACAGATAGATTCCTTAGCACGTAGCTGTCCTGCCACAACAGTCTTGATGCCGTTCGCGCTATCTCCTATCCATTCACTAACCTTTGCGAACACGTTCTTCCAGAACGATGTAGCGAACCGTATAGAGCCAGGAGTTGAGCTAGAGGTAGTAGCAATTGTCGTAGATGCGATCATGTCGAGCGCGAGCCCAAGGTCTTCTACCGTGCGTCCCGTTGTGGAAGCGTACTCACCAAGCGTTATGGTTTTGTTATTAAGCTCCTTGATTGCATTGATAGATGCCGCGAGTATTGGACGGTCCGACAGCGTTAGGTATCCGCGAGGGTCAGTGTCGACCGCTTCAGGAATGGAAGCCTTCACGTTCTGCGCACTGAATCCTGCGTACTGCGTAGCCTGGTCAAGCTTCGAGGTGGCGTTCCAGTGATACAAGATTGGACTAAGACCGAGCACAGCATCAAGGCCTCGAGTAAAGGAACCGTTCAG
>CAZYDN010000054.1:0-1795 GCA_964646315.1 uncultured Candidatus Saccharibacteria bacterium | reverse complement strand
TGAGTAGGGGTGGTGGGGTCTACTGCTGAATCTCGGCTGTCCAATCCACCACGGACGTTGACGCACCGACACTCGACGTAACGGTGAAACCGCTCGCGGCCTTGGACGACCAGTACAAGGTCTCATTCGCGCCCGAGGACAGGGCCAGTGAGTAAACGGCAGATGGGAAGTCGGTGGGGAAAGTCACCGCTTTTGTACCCGCCACCAGGGTCACTTGACCACTCGCCTTGGTCCTATAGCCAGAGTTACCGAACACGTTCTGGTCGCTGGCGGTGCTGCTGTTGATGAACGACGCGCCAGAGGCAGAGCTAAACGTGCAGGAGGTCACGGTGAAACGAGTGCAGCCCGCGCTGGCGATATACAGGCCGAAGTTCTGCGTCCCCGTGCCCCACAGGTTGTCAAACTGACATCCGATGAAGTGGAAGTCGGTTGCAGATCCCGCGACAACTGCACCATGCGCGGATGATGGCGTCGTCACACTGTTCGCTGAGAAGCTACAGCCGATGAAGTAAGTGAACTTGGCCGACCCATCAACGAAGACGCCATTCCCGCCGTTGCTGTAGAACGTGCATCCGATGAACTTGACGTGACGGGTCGGCCCGCGCGATCCAATAACAGCACCATTGTTGGGCCGGTTGGAAAAATAGCACGCATCGAAGACCATGTCGGAACAGTTGGCGAGGTCAATCCCCGTCGCATTGCTGTCAAAGCTGACATTGATGAACCGCCCGAACTCGGGGCAGGCGCCGATCGCGTGAGACGCGCTGTCGGTATAGAGGCCCGTCTGGCAGAAATTGACGATGCCGTTCATAAAGGAGTGTTCGTCGTTGAGATCGTCAAGACGGATGCCCGCTATGCCGTAGACTGTCGGGAGGCCCAAGACGAGGAGCTGACCGCTGATAATAAATTCGGACATGCGACAGTCGAAGCCGTTGCCGCCCTCGCTCCAGAAACCGTACCTGGAGAACGTCGTGATGTTTAGCGAACGGTAGTTCCCGACCGGGCATTGAACGATATGGATGCCGTCGTAGAAGTTCGTAATACGGAGATTGGTGACTTCGTTGACATAACCGAGGTGGCCGTAGATGCCCGCGCCCGAGGTTGGCGCCCCATCGGCCATCGTGTTGACCAGCTCGAAGCCGTCGAGCCGGGTATCCGAAGTGGCCGAGGCCATGTTGAGGTAGATGCCGTGGCCGCTCGTGTTCCGCGTGATGTGCGTAATGTGCGGGCCGTCGCCCATCAGCCGCGTCGCGCGCGTGATCTCGATGGCGTCCCCGGCGCACCGATAGGTTCCGGCGGGGATATACACATTCTGCGAATTAGACAGCGCGAGCATGATACCCGCCCAGTCGAGCGTCTGAGTGGCGATGTTCGTCACGAACGGGTAGACCGCCTGCGCGGCCCCCAGCGTCGCGAACCGGCTCGACAGATACCGAGTCACGCCGTCGCCAGTCGCGCCGTAGTCCTGCACCGAAACGTGCTCTGCGAACTTATCAGCGGCGGTTCGAGACGGTACGCCCGTTACCGAAGGCCCCACCACAATGTTAGCCGCGAGCTGCGGCAGCGCTGTCTGGATGGCGGCGAGGTCAGTCGGATTGTCGGAGTATAGAAAAGGACCGCTCATGGCTGTCAGGCTCCCGCCGGAATGAGGATGTATTGCGAAGCGCCCGCGCTACCGATGCGGACGCCCTGGAAGGACGAGGGGTTGCCGATGCGGATCAGCCGGTATCCACTAGGGACCCCCACACCCTTGAGAAGGGGGGCCATGCCCAGGCCAAGCCCGAAAGCAAACTTC
>CAZYDN010000053.1:0-1798 GCA_964646315.1 uncultured Candidatus Saccharibacteria bacterium | reverse complement strand
CAGCCAGTAAAATTGGTATAATTTGTGCATGAAAAAGAAGCTACAAATACTCATGGTTCATGGAGGAATGACTTTCAAAAGTAAGAAGGACTATCTACATTGGCTAAGGACGAGAAAAGTTTCTACTGAGAAGAGACCTTACTGGGAGGCAGATCTTGAGAAAAAATTAGAAAAGAGTTTTGACGTTATCAGACCCCGAATGCCCCTCCCGGATAATGCACAATATCGGGATTGGAAGATTGCTTTTGAAAGATATATACCCTTACTTAATAGTAACTACATTTTGATTGGATCATCTCTTGGGGGAATATTTCTTGCAAAGTATCTATCTGAAAACAAATTGCCAAAGAAAGCGTTGTCAGTGTATCTAGTATGTGCCCCATTCGATGGAGATCTGCCTACAGAAGATTTAGTTGGTGGATTCAATCTCAAGAGCAATCTTTCTTTGATTGAAAAGAATTGCAAGAACATCCATATTCTGTTTTCGAAGGATGATGATGTCGTGCCGGCTTCTCATGCAGAGAAATACCAGAAAAAGTTGCCGAAAGCGCATGTTGAGATATACCCAGGGAAACAAGGACACTTCACAGTCCCAACCTTTCCTGAAATTATCCAAATGATAAGGAAAGAAACCAAAGGATTATAGATTTAGGAAGGTTCCAACGTCGTACCAAACTCCAGCTCGTAAATGTGGCATAATTGATGAAAGCCCTAATACATAAACCTATGTCAATTGAAGGACCAAGAATGGAATCATTTGCAGACATGAAGAGAGAAGCAGATGCACAAATCAAAGAACTTGAAGAAAAATATCCTACCGTTGAGAGTATGGTTGAGGATTATCGGATGGCATATATCGACAGAAGTACCGTTTCATATCGCTTCCCAGATCTTAAAGATCAGGAAGAGGTGGTGCGACTTGCTATCGAGCGTAATGAAGCTGACGGATTACCTCATTAAAGTCCCTGCGTCGTACCAAATTCCCATCTAATTTATGAGTGCTTATATTTGTTAGTGTGAAAAGTACTATCTACCTCATATAGGAAAGTGCAAAGATCCTGTAGAAAACCCTCACTCTGGTTCGAAATGTGATAAATGTAAAGAAGCTGATTCAAAGTAGGCTATTCGAATACCGTCCCAGACGGCCAGCAATTGACTTTGTATAATAATGATGATGAACTGATTTCAGTAAGCGTACATTCTCAACCTCAATCACAAGGACTGTCACCATGCAGACGGCACCGCTGTCGAAGACGGTTACCCGGCTCTCGAATGATGAGCTCGGATTACTTCAAAGACGCGTTAACGAGATCGCTCGACGTGTCGAAGAAGGAACTATCGAACTCCCCTGGGCAATGGCCGAGATGCAGCGCGTCATCGAAGGCAGGAAGTTGCCCGAAATCAGGTACCGAGATCGTGCAGAACCACTAGAATTCATTCGTCCGTCCTCAAGCGAACGGGAGAAGTCCAAGGCACCGCTCGCAAAACGCCTGGCCAACTGGGTAACTCGCCTAGAATGGCCTGATCGGAACAACGAGCACACCATGGCCGAGATGTGGGAAGCGGAGTGCATACCATGTCCGAGTATTAATTATGGCCTCACTCCGATCAACGCAATCATGCACGAAGAGACGGTGACGGACCGAGATATCCAAGTCATTAGTTCGACGCTTCAATGGCTCGGAACGAGTGTCGGTGGTGATTTCCTTCGCAGGTTTATAAGAACGGCGGAACTATACGTCCGTTAGAATATTCTCCCCGTTGCTTCGGCAACGGGGAGTGTTTTTATGAGAATCGT
>CAZYDN010000052.1:0-1798 GCA_964646315.1 uncultured Candidatus Saccharibacteria bacterium | reverse complement strand
CGGCCCAAACCCTTTATAAAAGGAAAATCGCCTGAGCCGGAATACGGCAACAGGCGATCCTGTATCTGCAGGATGCAGATTATTAGAATTATTCTAAAAGAGCTTTCTGAATCTTGTCTTTCCAACACCTCACCAGTGAGTTGACCTCATCTGCATGTTCTTTAGGTTTGGTATTTTCACTTGCGTGTGCCGCGAAACCAGCAGAACGTGCAGACTTGTCACTCTTTAACTCGAGCATTTTGCACCCAGTGTCCACGTCACCGAACAGCTGAATGAGAATATCGCGAGGATGCTTCAGCGTTTCGCAGTTCACCCGCATATGCCACCTCACATCCTTTTGCACCAGCAGCCGATTGCCATTATTTACTCTATTACGAGATCCCATTTTTTTCTCCCTATTTACTCCATATGGGCACACGGAGTATGCATACGAATATGCGCTTTTGTTTTCGGTGCGTCAAGAAAAAGACAGCTCACATGCTACAGTAATGAGTATGAAATTTCGCGTGGCGGTACAAGCTTCCGACGGAACAAAAAGTACTCGAAGTGTTGAGGCTGAAAACCGTTTCGGAGTGTATTCCCAAATGGAAGGAGAAGGAGTTACGGTTCTTTCTCTAGAGGAAGAAAAAGTAGGGAAGGGTATGGGTAGTCTTGGTCTTAAGGCACGCGTCAAAACCGAAGAAAAAATTACCTTTACCAAAAATCTCTCGGCGATGCTTACTGCGGGACTCACGCTTTCTCGTGCGCTTTCCGTTATTGATAGACAGTCAAAGAATAAAACCCTCAAGGCGATTGTTTCTGATATTGAGGAGCGTATCAAAACAGGAGGGACCTTCCATGAGGCACTCATGGTGCATCACAAAGTTTTCTCTGAGCTTTTCATTGCTATGACAAAAGCGGGAGAGGAGTCGGGAACCCTGGCAGATTCTCTCAAGGCTGTGGCTCGCCAGATGGACCGCTCATATTCCCTACAGAAAAAAGTGAAAGGGGCGATGATTTATCCGAGCATCATTCTCTCCGCAATTCTCGTGATTGGTGTGCTCATGCTTATGTTTGTGGTGCCAACACTTTCGTCTACCTTTGCCTCTTTGGGTGTACAGCTCCCGCTCGCAACGCGCATCATTGTCGGTCTTTCCGATTACATGGCGCACAATGTGCTCGTGGTGCTCATCCTCCTTGTCGGCTTCTTTGTAGGAGTTATTTCTTTTACGCGCTCCAGATTTGGTGCCGCACTTATTCTCCAGATTGCGCTGCGCATTCCAGTGATAGGAGAGATGGTGCGCGAAACCATGGGTGCCCGCGCTGCGCGTGCGCTGTCCTCCCTTTTGTCTTCTGGAGTCGACATGCTCACTGCCATTAAAATTGCAGGAGAAGTTGTAGGAAAAAATATTTTTGGTGCAGTACTCATCGAGGCCGAAGAAAGTGTACGTAAGGGTGAAGCGCTCTCAGCAACTTTTAATAAATATCCAAATTTATTTCCTGCATTCTTCACCGACATGATTTTGGTGGGAGAAGAAACGGGAAAGGTTTCTGAAATGTTGGGGCAGGTAGCTGAATACTACGAGGTGGATGTGGAAGATCGCACAAAAGACCTCTCAACTATTATTGAGCCAATGCTCATGCTCTTCATCGGTGTATTCGTAGGTATTTTTGCTATCTCAATGATTTCTCCAATTTACTCACTCTCTTCAAAGATTTAGCAGGGAAGCCCTAAAAGACCCATCTGCTTTGTTGCGAATGCGACTCATCACTCCGCCGTACTCTTCAGTACGTCTACGATCTTCGTCTTCTCGCGCCT
>CAZYDN010000051.1:0-1804 GCA_964646315.1 uncultured Candidatus Saccharibacteria bacterium | reverse complement strand
AAGCCCAGCTCAGCGTCTGCGGATTGACATCGAAGCCGCCGAACATATCGCTCCAGCGATAGGCGATCAGCAGATCCATCAGTTCGGACTTGCCGCCCGCACGGACTTTCTCGCGCTCGGCCTTCAGAATCTCCAGTGCCGTCAATGCCTTCTCGCCGAACAGCGAGACGAGGTATTCGTCTGGAATCCGCGGCTTGCTGTGATCGAAGTCGCCATCGGCATCCAGACGCGCCGGACCAAACGGCGGGACGTAGAAGACGTTCGGCTCGGTGCCAAATTCGGGGTGCAGCGGGATCGCGACTTTCCACTTTTCAACAAGCTTCCAGATCGGGGCGTTCTGGTCGTCTTTGTAGCCGACGAAGCGCACGCGACCCGGGCACTGGCGGGCACAGGCTTGGGCGACGCCTTGCTCGAGACGTGGGTAGCAGAAGATGCACTTCTGGCTGACTTTCTTGATGTGGTTGAAGTAGATCTTCTTGTACGGGCAGGCTTCCATGCAGAAGCGAAAGCCACGGCAGCGGTCTTCGTTAACGAAGACGACGCCGTCTTCTTCGCGCTTGACGATGGCTTGACGCGGGCAGGCTTCGAGGCAGGCGGGGTGCGTGCAGTGGTTGCAGACGCGCGGCAGGTAGAAGAAGTAGCTGTTGGGGAATTCGCCAGCGCCTTGGTCTTCGTCCCAGTTGGCGCCCCATTCGGGTTGTTCGCCCTGGATCTGGAGGTGGACGCTTTGGCCTTTGCCGCCGTAGAAGACTTCGTTGTGGTTGTATTCCCAGGCTTCACCGAAGGCTTTGGTGGTGGGCATGGTGCCGAGCTGGGCTTCGCCGCTGGGGAAGCCGCCACCCATGTGTTCCCAGTTCTTGGGGGTGCCCAGACCCGGCATGGTGTTCACGGTGTTGAAGAGCATGTATTCCTGCCCTTCGTCACGGGTCCACAGGGTCTTGCAGGCGACGGTGCAGGTGTGGCAGCCAATGCACTTGTTGAGATCGAGGACCATCGCCATTTGACGTTTTGCTGTACTCATCTGTTTTTCCTAACTCGTCGGTTGGTTTGCTGGGTTTGATCGGCTGCTGTGCGGCGTTACGTGACGCTGCGGCCTGCCGTGTGCGGTGTATGGGGTCGGGGTCGGGGTCAAATTCGCCGGGCTTTATTTGCTGGCGATTTCGAGTGGGGCCCAGTCGCCAGAGAAGGCTTTGAGGCCGCCGCGTTCTTGATGTCCACCTTCCCAGATGGCAACGCCAAAGCGGCTGGTCTGGCCGGGTTCGAGTTGGATGATGTTGGGGGAGTCGACGCTCTTGAAGGTGCGGACGATGACGATTTGCCAGCGTCCTGCTGTCCAGGTGGCGCGGGTGCGCACGGTCTTGTCTACAATCTGGCTGGTGCCGGGGCCTTGGGCAACGACTTGATAGCCGAGGTCTTTGTCGTCGGCGCGCCAGTACCAGGCGGCCATTGGGGCGTCAGGGGCGCCCATGGTCATCAGCGGGGTGTCTTCGTGCAGCGGCAGTGCGACGGCGGCAGCGTCCGGCCAGACGCTGTTGTCGCCATGACTGATGTTGTGATTGGCGTCGGCCCAGCTGAGCTGGAAGGCGAGGACTTCGCCGTTGTGCAGCGCGCGGACGTCAACCTTGCTGGTCGCTCCAATCGGCTTTTTCTCCCAGGTGTTGCGGATCGCCGCCGTCGGCTGCATCGCCGCCGGTGTGCCATGTAGCGGCAATGTCACCATGGCCGCTTGTTGCCACACCGCGTCCTGTGCGTCCAACAGTTGCTCTACTGTCGCAGCAGATGAATAGTTAACTTTCACTGGAAC
>CAZYDN010000050.1:0-1837 GCA_964646315.1 uncultured Candidatus Saccharibacteria bacterium | reverse complement strand
TCTTGGACGAGATGATCTGGTCTCGGCTCATGTTGGGGCGAGAGGGAGCGCGCACTGTGGTGATCGAGTGGGTCGGCCCGGACAGGCGGCGAGCGTGAACACCCCGAGGCTGGTGGACACGATCAGCGACCCGCCCGACCATCTCTCCTACTCCAGTGCATCAACGTGGCATGACTGCGTAGCCAACTACGCGGGGCTCCGCGAGCAGCCGTGGCTCGACACGCTCACCCCTGCACAGATCCGGGGGACCCTCACCCACTCGGTAGCCGAGACGGTGTGCCGCGAGGCGATGCAAGCTGGGATGGACCCCGGCTGGGATGCGACGGTGATGCCCGACATGGCTGTCGAAGCGGTCACCCAGTTCCGTGCCGACCCACCCAACGCTGCCGATGCGGCCGTGTTCGACTCGTGGACCGACCCGGATCGGGCCAGTGTCGTTGCGAGCGTTGTGACGTGTTTGGACAGACTTCGGGCGCTTGACCCGATCCCAGTGGGCGCCGAGATCGTGGGGGTTGAAGAGCGGGTTGAGGTGGTAGTGGGTGGGGTGCCGTTCGTGTCGATCGTTGACCTTGCCTACCGCACCGAGGCGGGTCTGGTGCTGGTCGATTGGAAGACGGGAAAGGCCCCATCGGAGAGGTACCGGGCGGCGGTGCGGCGGCAGCTAAGGCTTGGTGCTGCCGCCTGGTACAACCTGACGGGGGTGATGCCCGTCGCGGTGCAAGCTGTGTGGCTGGGTGACCCTGCCGGTACAGAGATGATCGCTGCGGTCCGGGCCGAGGTGGCCGCAGCCGTCAGGTGGATGCGGCGGGCGTGGGACACCATTCACGCCGGCGAGTTTCCCCAGGTGGGGTCGCCGTTGTGCGGCTGGTGCCCGCTCGTCGAGGTGTGTGCGACCGGCCAGGAGACCGTGGCCGCTCGTGACACTGAGGGGCGCAGCACCGGCCCGCACGGCGGCGCATGGCTCACCACCCAACCAGGACACCCGTTCTAACCATCAACCCATCAAACGAAACGCTGAGAGGCAACCATGAGCGCTAGCAATCACGTAACTATCGCCGGGAACGTCACGCGCGCCCCCGAGTTGCGGTTCACTCCGACCGGTCAGGCGGTCGCCAACTTCGGAGTGGCCGTCAACCGGCGCTGGCAGAACCGCCAGACCAACGAGTGGGAGGAGGCGACGTCGTTCTTCGACATCGTCGCCTGGGCCCAGCTCGGCGAGAACGTCTCGGAATCCTGCCCCAAGGGCACGCGAGTGATCGTCACCGGTCGCCTCGACCAGCGCAGCTGGGACGGCCCCGAAGGCGATCGCCGCTCCAAGGTGGAGATTGTGGCCGACGAGGTGGCCCCCAGCCTGCGCTGGGCATCCGCCGAGATCACCAAGAACGAAAAGCGCAACCCCGGCGACGGCGGGTCGAGCGGTGGAGCAGGCGGTGGCGGTAGCGCTGCGGCGCCGCTTCCTGCCGGCCTCCCAGCCGGATACAACTACGACGAGGAACCCTTCTGATGAATGCCGACGGACCGCCCCCACTTGCACAGCCTTAACGCATGCGTTACACTCACTGGGCGGGGCGCAAGCAGAGCACCCCCGAAGCCTGAGGAGGCACAGAATGAGCGCAGCACTAGCCGGATACCTGGCGATCACCCAACTCGCCCAACACCTCGACCTCACACTCCCCACCAGCATTGCTGACGGGGAACACGTCACTCTGGGAGTTCGATCAGTTCGACCCGACGGCCGGTCCAACCATGACCCGTCGTTTCGGTGGCCGTGGCCAGGCAACTGGACCCCCCGCGTCGACGCAGACGCGTCTGACGCCGAGTGCTCTCACGGGCTCCA
>CAZYDN010000049.1:0-2096 GCA_964646315.1 uncultured Candidatus Saccharibacteria bacterium | reverse complement strand
CACAGGTCCGAGGATGGTCATGGTCGGCGCGCGGGTGTCGCCCGAGCAGCGGGCGAGGATCGAGGCGCGCGGGGAATCGTTCCCGCAGGCGGATGGGTCGCGAGGGAACATGAGCATCGTCGTCCGTTCGATGTTCGATGTCGCAGAGATCCTCTACGACACCGCGCGCGTCGCCCGAGTGCGAGAAGCGGCGAGGGTTGCCGGCGTGCCGGTCGATGCGATGTGGGCGAGGTTGGTCGACGCCGGACTGCGGTTGACGGAAGGGGCGAAGTGATGTCTGGCGGTATTGCTCAGGATCATACGGGGCAGATTTTCGGGCGGCTGCGAGTTCTGTGTCGGGACTACAGCATTCGCGCCACGACGTGGCGGTGTGTCTGCGACCCGGATCACGGTGGTTGCGGAAAGGAAACCTCAGTCAATGCATACCTCCTGCGCCGTGGCAACACGAGATCGTGCGGGTGTTTGCAGAAAGAATTGCAGCATTCTGACATAGTGCATGGTCACTCAAGAAAGAAGCGTCGTTCTAGGGAATACGCGACATGGAGCAATATGCTAAGTCGCTGCTATAACCAGAATACTACGGAGTACCATCGGTACGGCGGGCGCGGCATCTATGTATGCGACCGCTGGCGCCACGACTTCACTGCGTTCCTTGCGGACATGAGCGAGCGACCGTCCAGCAAGCATAGCATCGACCGATATCCAGACAACGACGGCCCATATTCGCCAGACAACTGCCGATGGGCGACGCGGACAGAGCAGATGCGAAATACATCAGTCAATCGCGTGGTCGTGCGTCAAGGCGAAGCGAAGTGCGTGACCGAAGCGGCTGCCGAGGTTGGATTGAGTACGAGCACAATCACGGCGCGACTGAAGCGTGGCATGGATGACGAGACGGCATTGTCACTTCCGCCCGACAAGACGCGGTGGCACCGTAAGCATACGTTCAATGGCCAATCTCTCACGCTTGCGGAGTGGGAGGCCGTGACCGGCATCTCCAGAAGGACTCTGAACACGAGGCTATGCACTGGATGGGAGTTGGAGCACGCGCTAACGTTACCCGTCGTGAAGGGCAAACGGGCGCGACGATGGGGTCACGGACGATGGGCGGACTTGCCGCCACCCTCCGATGCGGCGGACCTGCTGCGGACGGCAATCGAAGCGGTCGTGTCGGGGGCAGAGAGGAAAATGATGCCCGCGGGTGAATCGACCAGCGCACCGAAGCGTAAGGGTGGGGCATGACCACCTACTTCGACGCGTTTGATAACAAACTACACGACATCGCAAACCGCGGCGTGGAAGGCGACGACATCTCAGAGGAACTTGGCGCGCTTGAGACGGAGATCGTTCGGGACGTGTCGGTAGCCGTCATGGTCCCTGGATTCCCCGATGGCCTACGACGACCTGTGCATCTGGCGGTGTTGCGGTGGAGTTTCTTTACCCGCCCTCGGGAGTTACCGGAGGTCGACTTCGACGACGACGCCGTGTGGATTCAGCGGCTCCGCGATATGAGCAACGCCCTGCACGGCATCTTCCATGAGGTAGGTCGTGCGGGCATCGACGGGTTTGGTGACTCCCCGCTCCATGCCTTTCGGGTGATGGCGGATCGTGCAGAGGATGAGCGAATGGCACTCTACGCGGCCGATGCGACGGTAGCGCCGGGACGTAAGCATATCCCAGGAGACGACCGATGAACTTCGACGACCTTGCCCGACTCTCCTTCGAGGAGTTCGATGCCGTCATGCGATCGTCCGTGACGGTCGACTACGACCCACAGGGCGATGTGCTCTACGTCCGCAGGAACAACGCTCGGACGAAGTACAGCATGGAGGCGCCCATCGATGGATACCTCATCCTGACGTCCGACGCCTCGGATGCGGTGGTCGCCGTGAACCTCATGGCCGCATCCGAGATGCCCATCGCCTACTGGCCGACGCATCCCGATCGCGAGATGATCCCGCTCGATCTGCGCGCGGAGATGGATGCGTGGATACGGAAGAACGGGAAGGCGGGCAAGTGACCCGCGACCTCGCCATCCGTGCCCCATCGGGCTACTTCCCCGTCACCCGCGCGACGGACACGGAAGCGAACGCCGC
>CAZYDN010000048.1:0-2217 GCA_964646315.1 uncultured Candidatus Saccharibacteria bacterium | reverse complement strand
ACATCTTCCTTGGATTCACATAGAGCCACATAGCGAGCAAGCCCACCAACCTTAAAGGTGGTGAGCTTGCTCAGACTGCTGTTCTCCCAAACAATCATTGTGAGTTTAGTTCGGAACGTGCGTTAGAAATTCTGCGATTGCTTGTGCTGATGCAGGATACTTTGCAAGCGCTTCTTGCGCTATCGCACGCGCGTTTCCTGTTTGACCTGCAATAGCATACGCAGAAGCAAGGCGCATGTATGCCTCAATCGAATCATTAGTCTGCAGGTGAAGTCTTAGTACACGTATAAGGTCTTCGTATCGCTTTGCTTGATAGTAGGCAATCACGAGCGCTTCGTCGTCTACTTCTGTAGTGCCATACGCGTTCATGAGAATAGCGTTCCCCGCCTCAATATTATCCATCGCGATTTCTCCTGCAGCTGCGTAGATTGCGAGCGCCTTGAAGGAAGTATCCAGCTCATACATATATACGAACAAGTCACGAGCACCCTTAAGATCTCCTGCCTCCCAGAGCTCGAACCCTCGCTCAAGCATAATGGTTTGCTTCTTTGGAGAGAGTCTCAGCGCCTCCTCTGTTTGAGTGAGAGCATCTTTAGGAACGTTTGCCGCACGTAACCCGACCGCATATTGAACACGCAGACGTGCATCTTGTGGTATGCGCGCCACCTGCGCACCCATGTTTGCAAGTGCGTATTGGAGTATCTCAAGCCGTGTCTCTGTAGGTAAATCAGTTCTGGTCTTCATGGTTCCTGCAAACGACACCAACTGTTCACCCACTTCCTGTGAACCAAGTCCAGATTCTGTTGCAGCTTCTTTGAAGTAGATAAATGCTTGCGCAGGAGCACTCTGTGCGTAGCTTAGTCCGTGCACGAGCTTACTTGCCTGTGCCATACTCGGAACATTTACCATCCAGATTATGCCGACAAATACCGCGATAATGATTGGTGCGGCTACGCTACTTGCAGTTTGCTCCTTAATCTCAGGTAATGTTTCAAGCTTTTGTATAGGTTTGCTTCCTACCGCGTGAGCAGCTGCAAGGAGCGCTGCGAGACCTACATAGCTAAAGAGGTTATCGAACACAAACAGCGCCTGGAATCCGTAGGCCGCAAACGCGGAGACCAGAATGATACGCTCAGGACGCGAAGCGGTTTTGCGGTAGAGCGCCACCACGGCACTTCCAATAAGTCCGAGGAATAGAAGGAGAGCTGGAACGCCACCCGCGATGAGCCAATCAATATAGGTATTGTGAGCCCTATCGAACCATGGCTCCTGTGCGTAGAGTCCTGGCTGGTAGTACTTCTGGAATACGTAACTGAATCCTTCCTGCCCCCATCCAAAGACGGGACGCTCTTGTACCCCTTCAAGTGCCATTCCCCAGAGCGTGAAGCGAGTTGCACCGTCTGCGGCAGAAATGGAAGAAATGCGAGAAAGTGTTGGATCATTCTTTATGAAGCTTGAGTCCTTGAATGTGAAGAATAAACCGGCAAGAACAATGAGTCCCAGAAACACTCCCCCAGCGGCGAGGCGTGTCTTCTTCTTCCCCGCCTCAAGCATCCATAGCACCGATCCCAGACCAATAGCACCCGCAAGACCAATGACCGCACCACGCGTTGCGGTTGCAAACAGTATTCCAGAAGCTAGAATTGCAAACCCGAAGAGCATGTAGCGAACCCACCCCTTAGACTCAAGAGCCTGCCAGAGCGCTATTGCTGTCACGAAGAGCATATATACCGCGAGGTAGGCAGCGTTACCGAAGGTCGCGTCTACGCGTGCGCCTCCCTGGTGAATATCTGCCATACCTGCAAGCTGGAAGAGACTGTAGGCACTCACGAGAGCTGCACCTGAGAGGAAGAACATCCACCATTTCTTCCAAAGTTTATCTGCAGTCATAACACTGCCAAGCACCACAAAGAACGCGAACACGTGAACGAGCGTGACGAACCCGTCCATACGCTCAAAGTTACTCCAAAACGCCTTGTGGGGATTTACTGCTAGCAGGTTTGCAATCACCATCCAGAGAGTGAGCGCGCTATAGATTGCCAGTGTCCAAGAAAAACGAGGGCGGTACTTGGTATCAATAAGAGCAAGTAGAACGTAACCCGCAAGCGCTATTTCAACCAAAATGCGGAATACGAACCCCTTCCCTGTTATGAACGGAAAGAACAGGTCATTTGCTATGTAGAGCGGAATGAACGGGATGAGAAACAAAGGAATAAG
>CAZYDN010000047.1:0-2237 GCA_964646315.1 uncultured Candidatus Saccharibacteria bacterium | reverse complement strand
TGGACGGAGAGCTTGGTGGCAGGAGTGGTGGTGCCGATTCCAACATTCGCGGTAATTACTGCATTTCCTAAGACAGGGTCGAGCGACAACATTGTGGAGCCATTCGGCTTAAAGTACATGAGCGAACTGTTCTGTGTCACAAAATTCATGGTGCTGTATGAGGTCTGTGTGAAAACGCTACTTGAATCACTTCCAAGAGACCATAGCGCGACCCCATCTAGGCGAGTACCGCCAATGGTCATAGCATTGTTGGCAGAGCGTATGAGTGCATTACCAACCACATCTAGCCCCGATGACGGTGCTGAAATACCAATACCGACTCGACCTGAGAAATATGCCGAATAGGTGCCGTCATCGGAGACAGAAAGCTTGCGCACTGGGCTCGTTGTCCCAACACCAATGTTTCCATTATCCAAAACTGCAAAGGTAGGAACGTTGCTTGAGTTGGCGGTAAGGAACGTGAAGCCAGTACCTGTACCAAGGCCAGTAACAGACAACTGACCGAATGGTGTGGTGGTTCCAATACCCACGGTACCTGCAGCATTGGTGCTTCGAATCGTAAGTGCATTTGCACGAGAGCCATCTTCTATGTTGATGATACTGGTATTAGCATCACCATCCATGAGTGCAAATCCATTCGTGCCGACATTTCCAAGACCATGCCCAAATTTCCAACTAGAGCCGATTCCCTGAGGATTGAAATCTATATACGGACGAGAACCGTTGCTCGGCCCAAGCACAAGCGCCTGCACACTCGTACCAGCCACAGACAAAGTGCCGTAAGGACTAGTCGTCCCAATACCAATATTGCCTCCGCTCGCAATGCGGAGTCGCTCGGTGAGTGTTGCATCGCCAGTAGCGTTTCGTGTAGAGAAGGCCAAGTCTCCGACACTATTGGACGTGCTATTCGTCATAAGACCCTTGATGGCTGCAAAGCGTCCGAGGTTTCCGCCACTACCTGTTCCTCCAAAGAGAATCATTCCACCGCTACCGGATGCTCCGCCAGTATTGGTGTCACTGAGTACAAGTGTTGCGCCAAGGTTACCTGAACCAGTCGTGATGCTAGTCGTTGCTTGTCCTGTTCCAGCGATAACGAGTTTTGCGTCTGGAGTGGTGGTACCGATACCCACCCTTGCACTACTGGAACTCCAGTAGGTAGGTCCTTCAGGGTCAAGTTCGAAATTCTGAGCACCGTTATTGTAGAGACGTAATACTCCACGTGCAGGTGTGCCTCCTGCCCGTATATCCGCTATAGCGTTGCCAAGAGCGTTATATACCTGGAACGGCTGAGTATTGTTCGCTGTGGCATCGAAGCGACTGATGCCGCTGACTGACAGTGTCGATACAGGGGTCGTCGTGCCGATACCTACATTCCCCGCAAAGTACCCCTGTCCTCCAACGTTGAATGCACCTGACACTGTTGAAGATGCTTGAGACACAAAGCCCGAAGTGAGGGTTTGGAGGTTAGACCAGGTGTTAGTAGTGGTGGTGCCGAACGCAAGAGAGAGAACGTTAGAAGAAATCTGGAGCGGGTATGTAGCTGAAGTAATTCTGTTTGCATACGCAGTTCCCCACTCCGTGGTTGAAGCGGTGAGTGGGATGTTGTATCCAGCGGTGAGGGAGAAAATGCCGGTGCCGGTGTTGTAATCAACACCGGTTATAGAGTTCGTGAGTGCTGTTCGTACGCGTGCGTCGGTGTAGTAGAGGTTAGAACCTTCAGTGAGGTTGGTGGTGCTCTTTGTCGTGAGCCAGTAGTTTGCGGAGGTTGTGGAGTATGAAGCACCACCATCAACTGAGAGCGTACCCGCTGAGAATGTGAGGCCGGCACCGAGTGTTACACCTGTGAGCTGGCTCGCTGCGTTTGCATACACGAGACTGTCTCCAGCGATGGAGAGGTCCTTCAAGTGCCCTGCGTAGAGTGTGCCTGAGATACCGGCGTTACCTTCTACGGAGAGCGGTGCTGAGGCCGAAGAAGACGCAATAGAAATCTTGCCACCGAAGTAGTTCAATCCTCCTGCTGAGTAGATGGTGTAATTTTCTTCGGTTCCTGCAGTTTGGTTGTCGAGGTAGAGACCAAATCCGTATGCGAGAGAGCTTCCGTGAGCAGTATCGACACTTGCATTTGCAATATATACACCCGTAGCACTGGTGAGCGCATTACCGACCGAGCCAGTGCCTCCGTACCCAACCGCTACTTGCGCACGCACACCAGTAGCACCTCCTTGAGTCGCTTGTCC
>CAZYDN010000046.1:0-2252 GCA_964646315.1 uncultured Candidatus Saccharibacteria bacterium | reverse complement strand
TGAACCCGATCTTCGTTGCCGCAGTAGCGACGGCGTTGCCGGTGATGACGAACGATCCGGCGCCGGGGACCACCGAAAGGATCTGAGTGAACGTCGCGTCGATGAACTGGAGCGTGGCGATCACCACCGACGTAGCGGTCACGAGATCGTTGGTCACAGTGACAGACGCGGCGCCGATGGCGACCGCGACCTGCCCTGAGGGGCGGTTGATGATCGCCGCGCCGGGAGTGCCCGACTCGTTACTCGCCCACATCGTCGGAGCGTAGTTGCCGCTCGCGACGGACTGCACGCCGAAGATGGTCGCCGTGTTGCCGGAGTTGCGGAGAGTGATGCCGCCCGTGCCGTTCGGGACGAGGGCGACACCCTGGTTCGCCGCGGTTGCACTGATCGACGGGGCCGCGCCAGCGAAGGAGAGGTTGCCGCCCGTGATGATGTTGTCGCCGAAGCGGACGTTGCCCGCTGCGACGAGGATCGCGTAGGAGTTCGTGGCAGTGGACGGCGCGGTGACCGATGGCGCTGCGTCGATGTAGAGGGTCGCCGCATTGGTGACGGTCGACGCACCGACGAAGGTGTAGGTCGGAGCCGAGACGCGAATCGCCGTGAGGGCCGCCATCGCGCCCGTCGCGAACTGCACCGTGGCCGCGAGGTTGAGGTCGACCGCGGGGGCATTGACGCCCGCTGCCTGTGTGGTGTTCGCGGCGCTGGTGACCTTGAGGGCGAAGGCCGAGCCCGACGTGGCGAGCACGGGTTGAAAGAGGTTGCGCCCCGTGAAGGTGTTGTTGGCCGCGAGCAGGGCGGCGTTGGCGCTCGTCCCCAGGTCGACCACGTTACCGACCGCGGTGATGGCCTGGATGTCACCCGCGGCCGAGAATACGATGCTCTTGGGCAGGAGCGTCGAGATGCCGGTGGCCTGCGCCGTAGCGACATCGACTCGACCGACGACGAGAGTGGGCGTGTTCTGAGTGCTCATGCGACGTACTGTGCCACGGTGGGCCACTGTCCGTCAACGACGAGGCGTGCGTTAGTCGTCGGCGAGCAGGACGTACCCGACTGCACCCGCGGCGATGGCGAGGATCGCAACGACGACGCCCATGCCGGTGTCGCTGGACGAGGGCGGCATCGCGCCCACGGTCCGCTGGACGCGCGCGTACTCCGACCGGAAGGAATCGACGGAGTCTTGACTCCACGGGTGCCAACCCGCGCGCAAGAGACGGTCGAACCACCCCACGGCGTCACCATCGGCCACGAACCGCGACCACCCCGCAGCGTACCGAGGCGCGAGGATGAGGTTCAGCGTCGCCGACACGCCCGCTTCGAGGGATGGATAGTCGCAGTACGGGCGCGGGACGGAATCGTCGCCCCCTTGCAGGAGATGCGCGTTCGGACACTGGCCCACGGCACGGATGTTCCCGATGTTGAACCCGTACTCTGCGCGTCCCCATCCCGTCTCGTCGCCCCAATGCGCCACGGGTGCCATCGCGAGTGACCACGCCTGCGAGCGATCCATCCCGCGTCGTACGAGTTCCGCCACAAGCGCCGCATGACGCGACCGAATCCACGCGTCGCGGTCGGCGCCAGAACCAGACCCGCCCGTGCGGCGAAGGGGAACGATCGTCGGCGTTGCACTCATGCGCTCGACGTTAGCACGCTTCCCCTCCGTGGCGCGATATGGCACAGTACGCGCCATGGCAACCTCACGCACCGCCCGCAAGCCCGTCCGCCGTCGCAATCCGTCGGGTCCGATCACCCCGAATCTCATCGTCGAGATCGCGGACATGACCGACCGCAACGACCACACTGGCTCTGTGCTCGCTCTCGCGGAGGCGTTGAAGGCGCGCGAGCAAGAGAAGGTGCTGCGTGCCATCATGGTCATCCAGAACTACATGATGGAGATGCCGCGTGACCTCAGTGCGCTGAGGCATAAGATCCTCAACGGGTTGCTGGCGACGGCGAAGCGCGAAGTCGGTCCGGTCGCGTACCGCCATCTCCACGAGGCGTTCTGACAGTGGCCCGTCGTCGCACGCCCCTCACTGAATCCGAACTCAAGCGCCTCCCTGCGGAGTACCGAGAGGCTGCGCGCCTCTGTCCCCGTTGGGAGGGCCTGCGCGTGGGCGACTCCATGAAGTGCCGCAGCGCGCTTGTAGGCCGTCGTCTCACGATCCGTCCGCGTCCGCGCGCGCAACCGGCGCTGGTCGAGGTGCTCGGGTGCGCCGTGCCCCGCAGCGACCGCAAGACGAAGCGGTGTCGTGCGG
>CAZYDN010000045.1:0-2306 GCA_964646315.1 uncultured Candidatus Saccharibacteria bacterium | reverse complement strand
AACGGAGACACCACGATGAGCACCACCCCGGACCCGTCACCAATCTTGGAGCAAGCACGGCCGACGATCACCCCTGGCGACCTGATCCGAGCGTCCGTCTCGTTCCTCGCCAGTTGCATCGCGTGTGGTGAGGGCTGGTCGGAGCACGTGGCACAAGCGGTCAGAAACGCTGAGACGGGTGTTGCCGCACTGGAGGGGCGGGAGGAATGAAGAACCTGCGCAACCCACCCATCGTCATCGACCGACGCCCTCGCTGCGGGGTACGTGCAATCGGCATCAAGGACGAGTACGCGTGCGATCGCGAGCGCGGCCACGACGGTGAGCACGAGGCGTTCTACGGGTGGTCGGGCGAATCGGTGGTGTGGGCGTGACCGTCAGATCGTTGCATGAAGGGCCGGACGACGGCGGTCCCGACCCCGGGCCGCTCGGGCTGCTGGCCGAAGCCTTCGTCGACGTGTGGTCACGGCCTGATCCGATGGCCCGGGCGGTGCGCGGCACACGGAGACCGGCATGAGCCCGCGCCCGAACATCACCGAGGCGATCACGCTCGAGCAGTACCAGGAGCTGATGAAGGACCGTGACCGGCCGCTGACGCAGACCCCGATCCGCCGGCGCCACCAGGTGTCCGACGCCGAGATCGCTGGCGCGCGCCCCGACATCCGGATCACCGAGGGGCCCCGATGACTGCGACCGTGACCGATCTGTTCTGCGGCGCGGGTGGGAGCTCGTACGGCGCGCGGATGGCCGGCGCCACCGTGGTGATGGCCGCGAACCACTGGCAGACCGCGATCGATGTGCACCAGGCGCACTTCCCGGACGCCGGCCACGATTGCGCCGACATCTCCCAGGCCGACCCGCGCCGCTACCCGCGCACGAACCTGCTGATCGCCTCACCGGAGTGCACGAACCACAGCCAGGCCCGCGGGGTGTCCCGCCGCCGGCAGGACCCGTCGCTCTGGGATGCCCCGGACCCGTCGGCCGAGCGGTCGCGCGCCACCATGTGGGACGTCGTCCGGTTCGCCGAGCAGATGGACTACTCGGCGATCGTCGTCGAGAACGTCGTCGAGGCGACGAAGTGGGTGCTCTGGCCGGCCTGGTACCAGGCGATGGAGTCGCTCGGCTACCGGGCCACGATCGTGTCGCACAACTCGATGCACCACGGTGTGCCGCAGTCCCGCGACCGGATCTATGTCGTGTGGTGCCGCCCTGGTCTGAACCCGGACCTCGAGCTGCAGTTGGACGCCTGGTGCGAACGGTGCACGGCGATGCGCCCGGTGCGCCAGTCGTGGAAGCAGGGCCGCCGTGTCGGCCGCTACCGGCAGCAGTGGGTGTGGGGCTGCACCGCGTGCGGCGCGGTGTGCGAACCGGCCACCGAGCCCGCTGCGTCGATCATCGATTGGGACCTCGACTGCCCGCGCATCGGTGACCGCACCCGCCCCCTGGCCGCCGCGACCCGTGCACGGATCCTCGCCGGGCTGCAGCGGTACGGGTGGGCGCCGATCACCACCAGCGGCGCGGGGAACGTGCACGAACGCACTCCGGGCAACCGGGCCCGATCGATCACCGAGCCGCTCCCGGTGCAGCAGACCACCGCCACCACCGCGCTCGCCGTGCCGCCCTCGATGGTGCTGTCGAACAACTTCGCCAACGTGCCGGGCTCGACGACCGAGCCGCTCACGACCGCGACGACCGGCAACCGGCACGCGCTCGTCGTGCCGCTCCGATCGAACGGCGTCGCCAGCGACGTGGCCGAGGTGGTGCCCACGGTGACCGCCGGCGGGAACCACCACGGGCTGCTGATGAGGAACAACACCGCTCGCGGCGACGCCGGCCAGATGTGCACGCCGACCAGCGAACCCGCCCGGACCATGACCACCACGGCCGCTCAGTCGCTCCTGGTGCCGTACCACCGCACCGGCCAGGCCCGCCCGGTCGACGAGCCCACGCCGACGCTCACGACCCGTGACCGGCTCGCCCTGCTCGACCCCGACACGGTGGTCGACGACTGCGGGTTCCGCATGTTGGAGCCGTACGAGATCTCCGCCGCGATGGCGTTCCCCGAGCACTACATCCCGCGCACCCTCCCGAAGAAGGACCAGGTGAAGCTCGCCGGGAACGCCGTGACCCCGCCGGTCATGGCGTGGATCATCGGCCGCCTGCTGCAAGCTCTCGAGGCCGCCGCGTGACCGACCGCCTCCTCACCGTCTCGGATCCGCTTGGCAACGTCATCGCCCTGCGGGTGCCCGAGATCGGTCCAACTGTTCGGCAAGTCGTACACGCACCTGTTTGCCGGCACGCGTGGACCC
>CAZYDN010000044.1:0-2313 GCA_964646315.1 uncultured Candidatus Saccharibacteria bacterium | reverse complement strand
GAAAAATCGAAGGAAGCCAGATTGGACGAATGTGGTTTGTGTCGCGTGATTCACTTCAGGTTTTTGCGAAGGATCAGAAAGAAAAGAAGAGGGTATTCGCAGAAGCTCTCGCACGTGAGCGAGAGCGTGAGTATCGCACCGCCCTCCAGGCGGCAAGTCCAAAAGCCCCTCGTTCTCTTTCTGTTAACACGCTATCTGGTGCATTTTTGTCAAATAAGCAGTTCGCAACAAGTCCTTTCGCTGCAGCACTTGCTACCGTAGTAATTCTAGGTTCTGGTTTTTCTCTCGCTCAGGCGGGTGTTATTGCCAAGACTGGAGTGCAAGCTGTGGCTGTTCTTTCTTCAACTCACTCAGGGGTAATTGCTTTCGCTGAGAACACAGGCAGCGTATTTGCGCCACGCACTACAAACTCTACACGCTCAATTGCTTCAGTAGGTTCAGACGGAAATTCCTTTGGGCTTGTTGCTGAAGCCATTACCGCACTTTCAATCTCACCATCTAAGGCAGATGCACGTATCGCTCTTGCCCCGGTTCCTATTCCTTCTACTACACCGCACGCTGCTGTTTCTATCGTGGGAGTAACGAAGGCACTCACAGACCCATACCTCTTGTCTCGCGGATACACAGGATTTGGTACTGGATTTGTAGAGGGAACATTTAGACTTCTCGGAGCATATACCAATAGTGTTGCAAAGGTAGGAGCTTCACTTCTTGCTCTCGGTGCCGGGACTCGTGACCAGTCGGTTCTCGCTACAAACGTCGGAGTGAATATTGGAGAGCGTCTCGCAAGTGCGGTGGTTATCGGAATCACTGGCATACCTGATACGTACCGTTGGTCGGTCAATTCGTATGTGGCGTTTGTTCCTGAACTCACTGAAAAAACATCTTCTACTCAGCTCGCACTCGGCTCCTTGCTACTTTCTGGAGCAGGTTCTGCAGGAACAGTAGCGGGACACGCATACGCACTCGCAATACGCCCTTTCTCCGAAGCATCGTTCTCGCATCTTTCTTCTGCTCCTGGTAACACAAATCTCGCTTCGCCACTCGCGGCACTGGGAACTCACTTCTTTGATTCTTTTGCAGGTATTGGTGATGCATTCACTCGCACTATGCTCGTGTTTGGTACCAAGAAGCCTTCCACGGTAGCGGTAATTCCTTCTGACGTAGCGGTACCTAGCACCATCCCTGTAGCGCCTTCAACTCCTGCAGTAATTTCTCCTGCTCCTACTGAGACCTCGAGCGCTAGTACGGGAAGAACAGGGAATGTAGTAGTAAATAATGTATATCCAACAACGAACGTATCTGTTGTGGGTGTTTCTAAGGCATATGTAGATGCTGAACTCGCTCGTCTCTCATACATCTTCAACCGAAACCTCGACAACATACCTTCTCTCGCTTCCCGCACGAGCACTAGCGGCTCAAGCGCCACCAGCGAAACAGCCACTAATCTCTCCGGTGGTTCAGTTGCAGCAACCAGCATCACCGGTTCCTCGCTCGCAATAACTGGAAATACTACCCTTGGCGGCACGCTCGCAGTGACTGGAAACGTGACCCTGGGTGGCACCCTCACTCTTTCCGGGGTTACAGGAGCCGCACAGTGCCTCCATGTTGACGCACTTGGAGTGATTTCTGGCACCGGAGCTGATTGTGGGGTGGGGGGAAGCGGCCTTGCGCTTCTTAATGGTCTTACTGCTTCAACACAAACATTTGCAACATCAACCGATACAAACATCACCCTTACCGTTACTTCTACTGGAAGTACGCACACCTTCACTCCAGGTTGGACGGGCACGCTTGCAAGTGGTCGCGGTGGTACGGGTATTTCTTCTGTCGCCGCTAATGGCCTCCTTATAGGAAACAGTTCAGGAACGGGATTTACCCAAATCGCAACTTCCACACTTGGACTTACCACAACGAATGTGGCTGAAGGGGTGAATGTGTATTACACACTTGCTCGTGTGGCCGCAGCTATTGCTGGAACAACCACGGACGCGCTTAGCGAGGGAAGTACCAACCAGTACTACACAAACGCTCGCGCTCGCGCTGCTTTTTCTTCTACGGTAACGGGTCTTACCTACACAAGTGGTACGGGTGTGCTTTCACTTACGAGTGGGTACGGTATTCCGCTCACTGCAAGCAGCACGCAGTGGAATGATTTCTACACAACACCTTCCGGCCGCATTACCGCTGGCACAAACCTTTCATGGAGTGGGAATACCCTTAATGGTCCTTCGGACGGCTATGTGCGTGGACTTATTTCGGCAAGCTCGCCACTTTCATACAACAGTTCTACTGGTGCTCTCTCCATTCCTC
>CAZYDN010000043.1:0-2325 GCA_964646315.1 uncultured Candidatus Saccharibacteria bacterium | reverse complement strand
AGTGATCAAGTGCATCCAAATGAAGCTGGCTACGAAAAGCTAGCTGAGCGTTTGGCACCCATACTAAAAAGTGAATGTAGTGCAGTAGTGAACAAAAAGTAACCATTCCATCATGTCACTTATAGAAATATTTCTTATTGCAGTAAGTCTCGCACTAGACGCTGTAGTGGTATCGGTGGGAGCTGGTGCGCTCGCGGGGATGAATAAACGAGGTGCCCTCAAAATAGCCCTCTACTTTGGCGCGTTCCAAGCGGCTATGCCGCTTATTGGATATCTCGCTGGTCTTGGGTTCCGAGACTACGTTTCTGTCTACGGGCACATCATCGGATTCCTATTGTTGCTTATGGTTGGTCTAAAGATGCTTTGGGAGATATTCAAAAAAGAAGATGTAGAGGCAGAGCGGAATATTATGAGTACACGCACGCTTGTCTTGCTTGCAGTTGCTACGAGCATAGACGCACTGGTAATAGGTATTACGTTTAATTTTGTTTCCGTACACATTCCCGTGGCAGTAGCTGTCATTGGCCTCGTCACGTTTATTCTTTCTTATATTGGAGTGCTGGTAGGGAAGCGAAGCAGGCATCTACTTGGTACTAAGCTTGAGATTGTGGGCGCTGTCATTCTCATTGGTCTTGCGTTCAAGGTGTTGTTGTTCTCGTAGGGTGCGTGCTATTGACGTCTGGTATGCCTTTCGTTTATATTTAACCATATGGTTGAATATGCTGTGAATCTCGATACGCTTTTTCATTCGCTTTCCGACCCCACACGTCGGGATATGTTGCGGCGGGTAAGCGGGTGCGACCTCTCTGTGGGGCAGTTAGTTGAATGCTACGACGTAAGCTTCGCAGCTGTTTCTAAGCACCTCAAGGTGCTCGAGACTGCAGGGCTCGTGAGTAAGCGAAAGGAAGGAAGACACCACATTGTCTCGCTCGAAGTTGATGCACTCAAAAAAGCGGACACGTACCTGGAGCAGTACCGATGTATGTGGGAGGGACGATATAAGAAATTAGATAAGCTACTAACGTAAGTATATGAACAACGTAACAGTCACAAAGGATCTCGAAAATAAGACGCTGATTATTGAGCGCAGCTTTAATGCATCAAGAGAGAAACTCTGGCGCGCGTATGCTGACAAAGAATGGTTTGAACGCTGGTGGGGTCCTGAGGGGTGGACGACTACCGTAAAGGAATTCAACTTCGCTCCCGGAGGAAAAATTCATTACGGCATGAAATGTGTCGATGAGAATCAGAAGGAGTGGTTTGGTAGAGAAGAGTGGGGAGTAATGAATATTGAGACTGTAGACGAACCTAATAGTTTTTCTGCGCTTGATCAATTCTGCGATGCTGAGGGCGTGATAAACGAGGCCATGCCAGCACAAAAGTTTATTGTAGAGTTTGTGGAGGAGGGTGCGGGAAGCAAGCTCGTAACACGAAGCATTACCGATACTGAAGAGCAGCTCGAAGGGCTCTTGAAGATGGGTATGGTAGAAGGCTTCTCGAGCCAGCTGAACAAGCTTGAGGCTTTGCTCGCAGGGTAAGGTCAAAGAATTTGCTCCCACCTTTCGGGTGCAAAGGAAGAAAGACATGAAGAAACGACCCCGCAACAAGCGGGGTTGTTTGGTAACCGGTGAGTCCGCGCGGTGCGTGCTACAGTTATTTGATTACTCATACGTGACAAGGCCTATGACAGATTTACATTACGCAATTCAAATTAATGCGCCCCGGGAAAAAGTGTGGAGAGCATTGCTTGAAGACGCGACATATCGCGAATGGACCACAGTATTTATGCCAGGTTCGCATTTTGAAGGAGATTGGAGCGAAGGATCAAAAATGCTTTTCCTAGGTCCTGATCCAGAAGGAGGGAAGGAAGGAGGTATGGCGGCAATGGTAAAAGAAAATCGTCCTCAAGAGTTTATTTCCTTGGAGTATCATGCCGAAATTCGTAATGGTGTAGAGACACCCATGGAAGGGAATGGATTCGAGAATTACACTCTAGAAGATAAGGACGGTGGCACAGAAGTATCCATAGATCTTCTAGGTCTTCCTGAGGAATACAAGGACATGTTCAATGACGCATGGCCAAAGGCACTTGAGAAATTGAAGGAGATAGCTGAAGGCCAAGCGTAACGAACGCTTCGGAGACAAGGCTCTACCGCAGTAAATATCTAAAATCAGAAAACCGTCCTAGGGGCGGTTTTCTGTTTCTAATACAGTCTATATGTGGACATAGTCGAAAAAACTTGGAACCAGATACATGAGTTTGTTTTTATTGTTCATCACCTTCTACTTCGATCGACTTAGCGTACTAAAAATACGAGAGTTGCA
>CAZYDN010000042.1:0-2635 GCA_964646315.1 uncultured Candidatus Saccharibacteria bacterium | reverse complement strand
ACAACCCGATCCTGGTTTGCGGTTCGACCTATACCGCGTCCGTTTTCTGAGTGCCCTGGCTTCCATACGCGGGCACGCTGATCGGCTTCGGGCCGATTGGATGGAAGCACACATGATCAAACTATTTTTCAACCTGGCCCACCGGGCCATCCGACAGGATAGATGACGTCCCTGCCCTGCCGAATGTCCCGGCTTCACCTGGCCCTTGTGGCTCGCCTTCCAGGGTGCGTTATCCCTGGTTCCTTTGAGCACGGTAAGCCTCTGTAACCGTGCCACGCCGCAAGGCGTGAGGCTCACTTAAAGCGGGGAGAAATTTCCGTGAATTCACCCTGAGGGCGCCCTGCCCTCCTGGGTGGCGTGCCTTCATTTTTTGGAGAGTACGTCATGAAACAATTCGCTCGTATCACCTTGCAGTATTGCCACGCGCATCCCGATCAATTTGTATTCCGTGGATGCCATTTGCAGACAGCGTTGGTTTGGAGGCTCCCATGACAAACCTGCGTACTTTATCCAACCAGGCTTTGCTATCCATATTACTGGGCAGCGATGTCGCCGGCGAATATTCGAGTCAGTCTCTTTCGGATATTTTCGGTCTTTGTTCCAGCGGCCGTGCTGCTGTCTGCGAAAGCGAAGCGGCATACGTGGCCCAGCCAATCTTTGGTGCGGCCAAAGAACTGCTGATTCGCGCACTCAATGAGCAAATGCGTTCTCAGGATTCAATGTCCTCGCCGGAAGCCGTGCGAAATTATCTGCGGCTGACGATAGGCGGCCTAGGGTACGAAGTGTTCACCGTGCTATTTCTGGATGCTCAGAATCGTTTGATCGAGGCCTGCGAGCTTTTTCGCGGCACCTTGACGCAAACCTCTGTCTATCCTCGTGAAGTAGTCAAGATGGCTTTGCAGTGCAATTCTGCTGCGGTCATCCTCGCCCACAATCACCCGTCAGGTCTGACTGAACCAAGTCGGGCCGACGAGTCGCTGACGCAGGCGCTCAAGCAAGCCTTGGCGCTTGTGGATGTCAAAGTGCTGGATCATTTCATCGTCTCCGGCACAGCGAATCCCATGTCATTTGCCGAACGCGGGTTGCTTTAACCGCCATTTTTCATCACTCGATTTTTATCAACCCTTGCGGGATCGCTTTCCCGCCAGGGGAAGCTCCGCGAACTTTTTCCATGGAGCCATGATGACAATCACCATCAACAAGGAGCAGCGTTTATATGTCATTCCCGCCGGCAACGGTTACACCTGTGCCGGTTTCGATTACGTTTTCACGCAACTCCAAACTCTTTCACAGAAGCTTTCCAAGTTCAACATCGATGTCGGCATCGTCAGCAGTGACGAGATCGGCACCACGGATCAGTACCAGCAATATCGCGCTGCCATCGATCTCATCGGCAACCGCGATCTGGGTACTTGGTTCGATCACGACACCCCATCCAGGGTGAGATCGATTCTGGAGTCTTACCGGCGATCCGGCGACTCGCTACGTATTTTCTACGGCGATCGCAAGACGGGGCGCGACTGGATGGAAGAGAACGATGTCGTGGGACGAATTGGACGCTCATGCGATGTGATGAAAATTCCTCTTCTGATCAGTGAAGGAGAATCCGGCGGCCCAGGCATTCTCGAAGCCTGCATCGTGCGAATCTGCGAAGTGGAAAGTCGTCAGGAGATCTACCGACACCCGAAGTATCACCAGGGCGTTCTGGATATCCGATCGGCAGACTGCGGGACACCCTACACCCATGGGGTTTGGGTCGATGATGCAAATCACGCGAACTTTCGATCGTTTGGCCAGGCGGCTCAGTGGGTCGCCTTCATGACCGGCAACTGCATGGAACAGCCGCAGTAGATTATTCAGATTGTTTTTTCATAACTGCCAACCGGCGGAGACCATCCGCCAGGGTGGTCTTCCCATTTCATTTTTTCATAGGAGACCATCATGGCTTTGATATTTTCGCGCCTTGCGCACAATTTCATCAAGAACGGGTACTTCCCGACGGATGAGGAAACGCTTTCTCGCATCATGGGAACGCTGGACATTGGCGGAAGCCGGGTTCGCGTGCTTGACCCATGTTGCGGCGAAGGTGTTGCACTCGCCGAATTTAAAAATCATCTGACCGAGTGTGGCGCTTCGGTTTCCGCCTATGGCATCGAATTCGATGCCGAGCGGGCCTGGCACGCCAAGGGCATTCTCGATCGCGTGGCGCATGCCGATGTGGCGGATGTTTTCGTATCGGCGCGTAGCGTGGGTCTGCTGTTTCTCAATCCGCCTTATGGCAATGTCGTTTCAGACAAAGCTGCTACGGGGGATCGAGCCAAAGGCGACCGTCTGGAAAAGATGTTCTTTCGTCGCACGTTGAGTTGGACTCAGTTCGGTGGCGTGATGGTACTCATCATCCCGCACTACGTTCTGGATACCGAGTTCGCCACCTTGATCGCGCGGAATTACGAGCGCGTTCAGGTGTTCATGGCGCCGGAGCAGAAGTTCAAGCAGTGCGTGATCCTGGGTGTGAAACGGCGTAGCGATACGCCTGAACCCGCCTTGGTAAAGCGCCTTGAATCGGTTGGTAGCGGAATGCTGCCACCGGAACTGCCGGAGCAATGGAGCGATGAACCTTACTCAGTGCCGCCGT
>CAZYDN010000041.1:0-2658 GCA_964646315.1 uncultured Candidatus Saccharibacteria bacterium | reverse complement strand
CTAACGCTGCGGGGGCGCTCGTGGGCATCATCCTCGCTCGACGCAAAGTGAAGCCCTGGCCGCCTGGCCCTAACGACGAGGACGTTGCTGCCCTCACGTTTAACTTAAGCTCGCTGGCAGCGGCGCCCTGGTCGTCGGGGACGTTCGAGCTGCAGGACGCTCACCCAGCGATGCTGTCGAGGCTGATGGGAGACTCTGAGCCCGTGCTCGATCACCCCGACTTTGCGAGCCCGCCCACCTCGAGCACGCCGCACGCTGAGCCCGAGGACGCCGACGACGTTGACCTCAGACCGCCCCGAGGCCTCGTCGAGTTGCACGAGGCGCTGGCGTGGGAAGCGGCCGTAGCTGAGCAGGAGCGCGAGACGTGACCAGCTCAGTCGTGTCGCTGGGGCTCGTGTTTAAGTCACTGTCCAGCAACATCACCCCCGAGGGCGTAACAGCGCACTACGGCGGCGACTCGCCCTGGCGCTCAGGTGTTGGAGCAGCTGACCACGCCCGCTGCCCGAGCATCGTCCGCAGCTGGCACGACTACCACCTATCCAAGGGGTGGAGCGGTCTGGCCTACTCCGCTGTCGTGTGCCCGCACGGGATCATCTACCAGGGACGGTGGATCGACCGGCGCACTGCAGCAAACGGTACGAACGCTGGCAACCAGCGTTCGTACGCCGTTTGCTACCTGGCCGGTGACGCTGACGAGGTGACGCCGGAAGCCAAGCGAGCGTTTCACGTTGCTGCCGCGCTGCTGCGCTCGCACCTGCGCTGGCGTCACCAGGACTGGAAATCCACCTCGTGCCCCGGGCAACCAATCATGCGCTGGTCAGCCGCTGGGTGGCCTCTGCCGGCTGACCCGTTTGCACCCCTCCCGCCCAACCCAACTAAGCCCCCCGCTAAACCGAAGGAGATATTTGTGACCCCCGACGACGAACGCAAGTTCGAAGCCATGCTCGACCGAAAGCTGGAGAAGCAAACGAACGGCATCCTGCAGTTCCTTGTCGCTGTTCTCAACGACCTGTTTGGCAAGCAGTTCAACAAACTGGCTGAGTGGACTGCGCTGATGCGCACCGACCCGAAAGACGTGGAGCTGCTCAAGAAGCAGAGCGCCGAGCAGACGCTCAAGCTGCGCGAGATCGCCAAAGACCTCGCCGCCAAGAAGTAGACGGGGCCCGTGCTCAGCGCTCACGCTCACAGCAACGCCCGGTCCGTTGACTGGCTCGTGCGCGCCTACTTTGCTGTGGCAGCGTCTCGGTCGCTCGGGCTCGTTTCCACCTACCTCGACTCTGCAGACCCGACAGCTAAGGGGTACCGAGTGGTCGCGTGGGTGGCTCCAGTCAACGTCTGGGCGGGCCTGTTGGCGCTCGTTGGCGTCCTGCTCGTGCTCGCAGCGATTCGGCCAGGATGCGGGTTCGGCCGGTCTGTTCTCGTGATGTCGTTCGCGCTCAACATTGTGCTCGGAACGCTGATCGGGTTCACGTGGGCGTGGGTGCCCATGATGGTGATGTTCATCGTCGCTGCGGTGCTCGATGCGGTGTTCGCTGTCGTGCCCTACGTGTCGTCTACGAGCATCGCTCCTGTTCGCTGGCGGAGCCGTTTGCGGCTGCCATGAGCCCCCATATCGCAGCGCTGTTGGCTGCGTTTGTTACAGCCGCCTCAACGGGAATCGTGGGGTACTACTCCTGGTTGGGTCGGCAGGCCACAATCCAGATCGAGCAAGACCAGCAGGAAGTTGATGAGGACCGCGCAGACGTTGAGAAGAACGCTGCGATCCTCGCTGGGTTTGAGAGCCTCGTGGCTCAGCTGCAGGCGCAGAACACTGCGATGAGCGAGCAGCTGAGCGTGTCTCGGAAGCTGCTGCGAGAAGCCAACGACGAGGCAGACGAGTGCCAATCTGTGCTCAGAGCGCTCCGGCGTGAAGTGATCGGACTGCGCAGTTTGCTCGCTGCAGGTGAGGCTGACTGACTGTGGCGCGCGGGTGTTACGCGCGGGTGGTATGGTGGGAGTTCCTCAGGTTCCGGACCGGCCCTCGACTGCTCAAGCGTCGGGGGCCGTTCCGTGTCTGGGGTTGCACACCGCTAACGCGTGGGTTAGAGTTTGGGGGAGCGCAACACAGCGCTCCCAGAGCCTGAGGAGGCCCAAGTGCCTGAGGACAAGCCCGTGTTTGACGACCTGCCACACACCCTGCCGGTGGTTGGCGACGAGCCCGTAGACGACGCGGATATCGCCAGCCTGTTAGAGCTGGGGCCGCGTGAGAGCCTCACGGACGAGCAGGTGGACGCCGTGTGGCGCCCCGAGGACGAGGTGGAGGCCGACAAGGCCGGCCGCCGGTGGGCTCGTGCCGACGAGCTGCTGCGCCGGTACGACGGCGAGCTGGCTGAGATGCTCGCTCAGATCGAGGAAGCTGCGGCAGCGCAACGCGCAGTTGCGCTGGGCTGGCACGAGCGAGTGACCGCTGAGCCCGAGCGTCGCAAATGGTTCTTTGAGCGCATCCTCAAGACCTACGTGGAGCGCATCCGAGCTGACACCAACGACGAGGTGAAGTCGGTCAAGCTGCCAGCTGTGGTCGTGTCGTCAACTCGGACTGCTGCCTACGCCAAGAAGGTGGCCGTCAAGGAAGGCGAGGCGAAGCTGGTCGCGTGGCTCAAGAAGCTAGGGGCCCCTGCC
>CAZYDN010000040.1:0-3030 GCA_964646315.1 uncultured Candidatus Saccharibacteria bacterium | reverse complement strand
GATCGCGCTCAATCATGGAGCGCACCACCATGATAAGTGCCTTCTGCACTTCGTCAGTGGTCATACCCTCGTAGAGCTCGTACTTAAGTTGCGAAACAATGTGCTCTACATCCACCACATCCGAACCAATCTCGGTCACCAAGTGCTGAATGGTCTGGCGCACGCGGTCCTCGCGGAATGGCTCGTCCTTTCCAGAGCGAGTACGCACCTTAAGCGCGTTCTCCTCGATCTTCTCGAGTACTTCTTGCTTCTTTTCTTCACGAATCTTCGTGTGCGCGTAGCGATACACAATATAGTGCTTCGCAACAGCCATATGCCCAGCCTCCATGAGGGCAATTTCCACCAAGTCCTGCACGGTCTCTACCGAAGGAATGGCTTCCTCGCCATACTTAGCTTCGATAATGGCGATTACTCCGTTGGTAACGGATTCAAGACCAGCCTCATCGATGGCTACGTTGCAGCTTGCAAAAGCTTTACGTAGAGCATCAGTAATCTTAGTCGTCTCGAACTCGACGATGCTCCCGTTTCGCTTTTTGATCTGCTTCATAATCCCGTAGGTTACGTTTATTAATTAAGCCTTGACTACGACGTCAGCAGGGAGAAAAACTCCATCTCGGAACGCGCTTTGGTGCACCGTAGCGACCTCCAAAACACCTGTGTCCCAACTGCATGCGGCTTCTGTACTCCTCTATAGTACCCCCGTATTGCTGATACCCCTTGTGGACAAAACAGTACGAAACGCTCACGGACAGGACGCAAGGAGACCGTTCGCAAACCGTTGTAAACTAAGGCTGAAAGAAGAAGCCTCCTCACCCGTCTACTTGTTCATGAAGGCTTCATGTATACCTATGTATAACAAGCAGAGTGTGTTTATCAGCTTACTTTTGAATCTATGCGTATTCTTATAGTTGAAGACGAAGCAAAGCTCGCCGAGGCACTCAAGAAAGGTCTTGAGTGCAAGGGTTTTGCCGTCGATTGGATAGAAGAGAGCGAGAAGGCGCGTACGCGCATTCTGCTCTACCGTGACGAGTACGACCTCATCATTCTCGACCTCATGATGCCAGGGATCAACGGCGCGACTATCACCAAGGACGCACGTGAGGCAGGTGTAACGACTCCTATCATTATTTTGACTGCCAGAGACGAAGTGCATTTCAAGGTGCAGCTGCTTGATGCTGGCGCTGACGACTATATTGCCAAGCCATTCTCCTTTGACGAACTACTTGCCCGTATAAACGCAGTGCTTCGCCGTCCTGAGCAGTCGCTTCCCTCCTTGCTCACCGCACGCGACATAGAGCTTGACCCTGGCGCCCGCAAGGTGACCAAGGGCGGTAAAGAAGTACAACTGACGCTAAAGGAGTATTCTCTACTAGAGCTCTTCCTGCGCCATCCAGACGAAGCACTCACTCGTGAGACTATTCTCGACCATGTGTGGAGTTTTGACTTCCCTGGATTCTCAAACGTTCTTGATGTACATATGAAAAACCTTCGTAAGAAACTAGACACGTATGCCGACTCACCCCTCATCGAAACCGTCCGTGGCGTTGGCTACCGCCTTAATCGATAAGGTGGCGTCCAATCCATCACTTCGTGCGGGACTCATCATTGTTGGGATTCAAATATTGCTTACTGCCATAACCATTGCAGCTTTTGGTTGGGGACTTTCCTACGCTCAGGAACAAACCGTTCTCACTATTAGCCAGCATTTGGCCCAAGCAGTAGCGTCGCCTGGAGCTTCTACTGAGGACCTGCCCACTGCAGTCTCACAGGTGCGTGAACAAGCGTTTTTCACCGTGTTCTTACTTGTTGGAGTGCTCACGCTCGCGTTTAGCTATATCGTGACGCGTTTTGCACTAAGCCCCACTCGCAAGGCACTCGCTTCTCAAAAGCGATTCATTGGTGACATCGCGCACGAACTACGCACACCTTTAGCTGTTATCAAAACGAGTACTGAAGTAGCGCTCTTTGACGAAAACGTGACGCCCGACACGCGCTCGCTTCTTGAAAGCACTCTCGTGGAGATTGATAGAGTATCGGAAATAATCCACAACCTACTCTCCATGAATAGCTTCACCCGGCCCGGATCGTTCACGGTTGAGTCGGTATCCCTCCCAAGCCTCATTGAGTCAGTGGTTGAACGCCATCAGAAGCTCGCCTCCTCACGAGGCATTACGCTTTCGGTAGACGCCGCAAGCGTTCCGCCAGCTGAAGGAAACGCCGTTGCTCTTGAACAGGTCATTACAAACCTGGTTAAAAATGCTCTTACGTACACTCCTGCGAATAAGGGCGGAAAGGTCACCATCATGCTTCGTAGCGAGCAGCATCATGATGTACTTTCTGTCTCGGACACTGGTATTGGTATTAGCCGAACAGATTTGCAGCATTTGTTTGAACCATTTTACCGTGGAGATGTTTCGCGTGCGCGTGGAGTAGAGAGTGGCACAAGCGGTCTCGGACTCGCTATTGTAAACGAGATAGTGCGACTACATCATGGCGCTATACGGGTGCAAAGTACTGTGGGACGAGGCACAACGTTCACGGTTACTCTGCCTCACGCACAACAGATAGCGACTACTGAATCGGTAACAGAAGAGGAACAACCAGATATGAACGAGGTGTCGTTTGATTTTGGGAAAAGTTCATAAGAGATTCAGGTGCACCTGCGTATAGTCCTACGTGGGACACATGAGGCATATGCGCACTCGCGAGCTTTGCCGCATGTACGTGTTGCAGTTCCTTCTTCACCACTTCCGCTCTCGCTTTCTATATGCATGAGCGCGCCTCTGTTGTTCTGTTATTACACGCTAATTATCTAGCGCCATGATACGGATACACGGATGATAAGCCCGGGGCTTCTGCGTTAAACGCAGAAGCCCCGGGCTGTTTTTATACAAACATTCCCCGGAGCCACTGGTAGCTCCGGGGAACAATGTTATGCAGGAACTCGAGCCGCATGCCACTCCTTTCGGAATGAATCTGCAGCTGAACCAAAAGCTGTCAGGTGGATGAATCTCTCTGTTACTGCGTCAA
>CAZYDN010000039.1:0-3142 GCA_964646315.1 uncultured Candidatus Saccharibacteria bacterium | reverse complement strand
AAATTCAAAGAATGAGGTAGCGCATGAGCGCGCGACCTTCCTGTGTATATGATAGCACATACACTAAATAAAGTCAAGGTGTCGGAACGCGAGAATTGCGTGTGGAAAACCGCCAACGCAAACCGTCCAAAGGGCGGTTTGCGTTTGTGACTCACTAGCGTGGCTTTCAGAACTATCAGGTCAGAGAGAGTATATTCATATTGCCATCAGCGAGCTTTCTTGTTTGAGTGTTTAGCTGAAGCGGGATGCTTCATATTCATATAAACTCCACCGACTTTCAATTCATTAAGCATTTGGTCCAATCTCTTTGTTCGTGTCGCTGGTAGCTTTGCTCTAATAATCCATCCGACATAGTCATTTTGCTGATAAGCTGGACGTGCTTTGTAGTCACTTAATAGGTCATTGCTCACAAGAGCACTTTTTACGTCTGGAGGCATCTTGTTCTTTTCTCGTTTAAGCATTAAAAGATTATACAAAAAAAGTTCTGAACTACCTTTTGGGTACTCCGAAATACGTTGATAAATATAGCTTCTAAATCTGTGACTCCACGGGGAATCGAACCCCGATTTCAGCCGTGAAAGGGCCGCGTCCTAACCGTTAGACGATGGAGCCGTCTTGTACAATGCATCCTACATTTTTATGGCCGGAAATGCTAGGATGTCCAGGCTAGACACAGCGAACATCTGGAGAGGTGGCAGAGTGGTCGAATGCACCGGTTTCGAAAACCGGCAGGGATGAAAGTTCCTCGGGAGTTCGAATCTCCCCCTCTCCGCACTCCTAGAAAGGTCCTTTGACGACCTATTGGTATACTGTTTCCACTATGCCAATCAAAGTTCCAACGCCTGCTCCTTGTGAAGATTGTGGAGACGGGGCCATTTTTCATAGACTCACGTACACAAGTATTTTAGTAGACGAGATGCTCGGGGGTATTTTTGGTTCAAACCCTACGGGTCCCGCAAAGAAGCCCGGCAAGACGGCACTCTGGATGAGTGACGTAGAACGCCGAATTACACCGCATCTTTTAGAGATGCTTATTGGTATGGGGGTTGCCACACGTGTGACGGAACCTGACGACGACACTCAGCTGCTCGCACTCATGATGTGGAACGAAGCAAAAGAGCGGGGAATTGAAATCCACGAATTTAGGCTCGGAGGACTCGCTCGCAATATTTTCATTGCGAAGTATCCAAATGGAAAGAAGATTGCGTACGAAGGTATCCCACTTCCGCATGCCGACGTAGCTCGCGTGCCATGGATGGATAACAAGGCAACACTTAAAACAGAGTTCCGAAAACTTGGACTTCCTGTTGCAAAGGGAGGAGCCGCGCGCACGCTCCTAGGTGCCAAAAAACTCATGCGCACCCTCACGCCTCCCGTGATTGTGAAGCCGTACTCAGGCTCAGGCTCTCGACACACTATTTTGCACGTCATGAACGAAGAAGAACTTGAACGAGCGTTTCGTATCGCCACTCAAGTGGCAGCTCGCGCCGTGATTGAGGAAGAGCTTATCGGACCGGTGTATAGAGCAACCGTAGTAGACGGAGTCTTTGCTGCGGCGCTTCGTCGCGATCAGCCATACGTGACGGGAGACGGAAAGCGCACCATTGCTGAACTGGTTGCGGACGCTAACACACACCCGAAACGACAAGGTCCGTACTTCCATCACATCAAGCTCGACGAAACCGCAGATCAAGAACTTGCGTGGCAGAACCTTACTCAAGAAAGCGTGCTCCCGGAAGGCGCGCGTGCAATTCTGCACCAGAAAATTAACTGGAGTGTGGGGGGCACCACCTGCGACGTCACTGCGCAGGTGCACGAAGACAACATCGCACTCTTTGAAGAAACTGCGCGCGTGCTTGGCGCCACTATCGTGGGTATCGATTTCATCATTAACGACATTACGCGTTCATGGAAAGGTCAGGAGCGCTGTGGCATTCTCGAGTGCAACAGCATGCCATTTTTTGATAATCACCATTTGCCATTTGAAGGGGAACCGCAGAATGTGGCGGCCAGGATTTGGGACATGAACGGGGAAGTTGTTAAAAATTAAAACATCGGATGTTCTGATTGTTTTAAGGCCTTGTATCTAAGTCGCCTACCCCCACTACCAAATGAGGTCTTCATTGCTAGACACCCTTACTCTGCTATACTTACCTCAAGGTCGATTTGCCAGCCAATTACATTGGATGGCTTTGTTTTTCACCTCTCTGGGGCGAACGCAAGGTCATTCTCCAAACATCCTATGATGGACGAAGAAGTAATCACCCCCGCAGAAGAAGAGGTAACTGAGGAATCAGCACCTGAAGAAGCTGCACCGGAGACTGTCGAAGAGGCACCAGAAGCGTAAGCGACTGTTGCAACTCCACAACAAAACGCGCATCCCTCTGGGATGCGCGTTTTGTTTGTTCTAGGTTTTCTACTTTTCCTGACGAGCGAGCCACTGATAGATATCTTCGAGTGCCTTCACCCCGTCTCCTGCGGCGATGTTGTTCTGGTGATAGAGCTCATCCGTACAATCTCCCGCAGCCCAAATACCCTCGACGCTCGTGCGCTGACTGCGAGCATCGGTTACGACGCGACCCACTTCGTCCAAAGTTACCAACTCTTTTACATAGTCTGTGTTTGGTATGACTCCTACTTCCACAAATACTCCTGTTACCGGAAGGAGGGTAGTTTCTCCCGTCTTTACGTTCTTCACCGTCATGCCGGTTACAAATTTTTCTCCATGTACTTCTACCGGCTCGGTATCCGTGAGTGCAGTGAGGTTTGCGTGGCCAAGTACTTTTTCCACCGTAATCGCATCAGCCTTAAACTCACCACGGCGGTGAATAAGCGTGACGGACTTTGCGTACGCAAGGAGCTGAGCCGCGGTCTCAAGGCCAGCATTCCCGCCACCCACCACAGCCACGTCTTGTCCCGAAAACATAGGACCGTCACATGAAGCACAGTAGGTAACACCCTTGTGTTCAAAAATGTCAGCTCCCGGCACCATAAGTTTCTTGCGTCCTGCACCCGAAGCAATAAGCACTGCGCGAGCCTCTACGCTCTTTCCGGCGGTAGTTGCCTTAAAGCCTCCAGGAACCCTTTCTAGGCCCGTAACACGTTCTCCCTCGCATATCTCGAGTACGTCGCCCTTGTAGGC
>CAZYDN010000038.1:0-3211 GCA_964646315.1 uncultured Candidatus Saccharibacteria bacterium | reverse complement strand
GTTTCTTCGATAAATTCAATAATATTCATTTGTTTAGTGGTTTAAGTGGTTTGTATTTGTCTAATTGTCTGCAAACTTTTTTAAGTTGAATTTGCCAAAACTTTTGTAGTTTGATTGCTTCCGGCATTAATTGTTTTCTTTGCCTAATCAAATCGTCCTGTTCAAATATTTGTGAGTGGTTCATTTTTTTGGGAGATTATTCTTTATCTCATTGCGTTTTTTGTAAACAAGGTCATTTTGTGCTGAAAGGTCATCTGCAATTTCTCGCAAATTGGATATAAATTCTTCATCAATTGAACCATCTAAATTGGTGATGTCTTCAATTGTCGTAGTGCCTGATGATTCAACAATCATCTCTATAAGTGATGACCGTGTATCGCGACTACCTCCGTAATGTTTTAATGATATTTTCATCTTTTTTGAGTTAAAATCGAGTCGTTAAGTTCTGCAAGGTCGGGGTCTATGCCTATTTCTTTGTAAAGCAATTTAGTCGCTGCAATTACTTTTGTAGTGAGTAAATCTTTGTCATCTTGCGGTATCAAAAATTTAAAGCGTTCAATGTTTTTGTAAAAATTGTTTTCATTTTGGTAAGGCAAAGAATTGTCAGTAGCGTAGTAAATCCATTCGACCTGGTTTTTGTCAAGTGCATTTTTGCCCTCAGGTTCATATTCGTAAGCAAGTTTTTTAATACCGTCCAATTCAGATTTGTAAGGTAGGTAAACTATCGCTTCACCATAAGGCAAACCCGTCAAACAACTATTTGAAACTAACTGCCAATACTCCGCTTCAAAATCCTTTTTCATCGCTTCCACGTTCTGCAATTTTAGGCAGTCTGCATAATCAGCAAAGTTTTTAGGGTAGTAACACTTAATATCTGCAACGCTATCAACGGTGAGTAAATCGGGGCTGCCACTCCAATGGGGTAAGGTAGGATGTAAAATTGTGTCTTGACTTACTATTGAATATTCAAGCCCTAACTTATCAAATACAATACCCTCGACAAATTTGCCCCATGATGTTGCACGGCTGCCCCCGTCTAAATTTACCGACCTGCCAAGTTTGTAGGCTATTGCTTTTTCGTGGATATAGGTAGTTGCTTTTTCACCAAATCCAAATTCGCCACGTCCTGTTTTCATCAGCTTCCAAATTTCAGAGGAAGTAAAGTTTGAAATACGTTTTTTGTTATTGTTCATTTTCTTTTGCAAAATTTAACCCAAACTTCTTTAAAATATTTTCAAGTTCGTTTACAGATGTATTGCCTAAATTTCTAAATTTAATAAAATCATTTTTTGTATGATAGGCAATATCCATAATAGTAAGGTTGTCCCAAATCTCTTTAAACTCTTGGCGTAAACAATTATAAAGCCTAATACCCATATCAATATCCTTTATGTAAATATTTTCTGTTGGGGGGTTTATTTTTAAAACTGTTTCAAAATAATGATTTTTGATTGTTACTTGGTGCAAGTATAAATCTATTATTTTCTTTGCCTTATAATATTGTTCTATTGTAATATTTTCTTTATTTGTCATTTTAAAGCGTCTTAAGCGTGTTTAATGCTTTTTGGTATGACTTTACCTCTTTGGTTTCGATAATGCGTTCTGTATTACCCAAAATGTCAAGCGGTAGGCTTCCTTTCTTTAAGTTAAACCAATAAACCAAGTCATCAAAAATATCCTGTGTCGATACAACTTCGATAGGTGTAAAATCTTCTTTGTTGTAAATGTCGGCCGCGATTCCAATTTCTGCTGCACATTTTTTAAGACAATCCGTTGCTGCGGCTTTTAAATCGTTTCCTATTGAAAGTGGTATTCTGTTCCCGTCTTTGTCGGGTTCTTTTTTGTAAGCAATATCCTTATTCCCAAATTGCATTTTAACAATCGTTTTGCCGTTTGAATTGCAAGTTAGTTTACCTTTTACAATCGCTTCACCGTGCATTACCATTTGTTCAATGATTTCAAACGACCAATCCCAGCCAAACATTAAGTTCAAACATTTGCGAACATAACCGCCTGTAACATAATCCCACGTTCCCCCACCCTTTGCAGGACGTTTTTTTACATACTTTGCAGGTGTTGTTTTTAGTAGGTGCGCTAATTGTTGTTGCCCTAATGCGTTGTTTTCTACCAATGAAAGTTCTTCATCGGATACTATTCTTATAATTTCGCTCATTTCAATTTTCGTTAATTGGTTTTAAATAAACATCGCAAAAGTCATTAAAATCTGATGCAATCTCATCAAACTTATCCCGTCTTGATTCATGGATAAATTCGGTTATACTTTCCAATGTTAACGGATCTGGAATAGTATTAGAATTGAATGAATAGAGTGGGCTTTTGATTGAATAGCCCATGTCGGTCTTTTCAACCGTTGTTAAACTTTCGTTAAATATTATCATAGTGGTGTACAAATATAGTTTTATTTTTGGTTTAAACAAATTATTTAAAAAAATTACCTCCGCACATTTCGGAAATGCCACACCTCACTTTGTGCAGGTTGGCACGTTCCGATAACGGTCAACTTTCGCAAGTTTGCAGCTACAAAAGCAAACCAGCGGAAGTTTTTGCGTTAGCAGCTATTTTGTGGACACACCCAAAAATTCATAGCAAGACTTTTGGACAGCTTCCTTACCACCTTTTTCATCCAAAACTGATTGACGTATAAATAAATTAATGGTTACTTTTTTATCTTCAATAGGCTTCCTTCCAGCTGGAGATTTTTTACCTATAACTTTTGACTTCGTATTTTTTATAGCCATTTTGCTTTATGTTTTTATAAAACGAAATAAAATCTTTTACTTCTTTTTCTGTTGAGTTATTAAGACAAGCGAAGGTTAATTCGCCTGTCTTAATATTTTTAATTTCTATGTTCATAATGATGCTCTTAAATTTTGTAACTTAACCCATAATGCTGCTCTTTGTGCTGATTGGTTTGGGCTATTTAATACTGCCATTATTACTTTGCTTACTCTTTGTTTTGTGATTTGCTTATTCATTTTATTTGCTTTTTAAATTGCTACCTGCAATTGTTCCACAAATATATAAACTTTATTTTAATTTCCAAATAATTTAATTATTATTTTATTGAAAGTTATTAACATTCTGTTTTATTATAAGTATCCACCCATTTTTGAAGTAGCCCAATTAGTATTTCACAATCGTATTTTCCAATAGTTACTCTTGTTCCTTCGTGGAAATTATCTTCTTTGCT
>CAZYDN010000037.1:0-3283 GCA_964646315.1 uncultured Candidatus Saccharibacteria bacterium | reverse complement strand
AACGATTAAGGTTAGATCGTGATCGCGAAGCGAGCCACGATCTGAACCGGTTGTTGGACAAGCCCGGTTCATCGCACTGACGTTTCCCTGGAAATATCTTTTTGTCCTACGCCCCACTCAACGACTTTCTGCGCGAGAAAGCCCCTTGAGTCGGACATGACGCGCCATGGCGCTGACGCTGCGGCGTGTCATCACGCTGTTTTACGGCGCAAAGCAGCGATTTCTGCCGATCCCCCCCCGATTTCTGGCCGAGCGCAGCCGTGGCGCTGCTTTGGCGCGTCCGCTCCTGCCGGGGGTGGATGGCTTACATCGTGCGGCCCTCGGCCTGCGCCACCGGACGTCTTCGTTCTACCGCACGGCGCGGCAGGCTTGCGATGGGCGGCAGACGCCGTCTGACCACGGTCATCGGTGCGCCGCAGCACGGGCATTGAAACGCCGGACGCGGCGTCGGCGGTTGAACGGTCGGCAACACCTTCAGCACTGCCTGCAACAGCGCGAGCAGACGCTTGCTGTTGGGATGCAGGAAGCCGAAATTCCGCGCCCGGCGGAATCCCTTGGGCAGGACATGCTGCAGGATCAGGCGCAGGAACTCTGCCCCGCTCACCGTGCGCACCGCCGTCTTGCCCGTCTGGCTGTCGCGGTAACGAAAGCGTACCTGGCCGCCTTCACAGGAGAGGATGTCTTTTTCCTGAATCACGCCGCGATACAGGTAGCGGCCGAGGTACACCAGCGCCTTGTCGCCGTTGCCGACATGCCGGCAGTCAACCACCCACTTGGCCGGGTGACTGGCCGGTGTGGGCAGGCCCTCGCGGGCCAACGCGGCAAGCAGTTTGGCGCGGAACACCTTGGCCAGCGCCTTGTGGTTGAACAGGTAATGGCTGCCCTTGGCGCTGCGCGTCTTGGTGCGCCAGAGTCCCTTCGCCACGTCCAGCGCCGCCGCCGGCATCGCCAGATGCACGTGCGGGTGGTAGTCGAGCCGCCGGCTGTGGGTGTGCAGCACGGCGATGGCGCCAGGACGCCCTTGCAGTTGCCGGTCGTTCTGGCTGAAGGTGTGGAGCGTCGCCCAGGCGCATTCGAACAGCAGGCTGTACAGCGTGCGTTGATGCCGCCAGGCCAGCACCCGGAGTTCAGCCGGCAGGGTGAAGGTGATGAGGTAGTAGCTTCCCGGCACTTGTTTGCGCAGTTGCCGTTCGAGCCATTGCTGGCTCTCGTGATGCTGGCAATGCGGGCAGCTGCGATGCCCGCAGGAGTGCGGGATCAGCCGTTGTTCGTCGCAGGCGCTGCACGCGGTGAGCATGCGCGGAGCCATGGCGGTGCGGCACTGTCGCAGGGCGGCGAGCGCTTGCCGCTGGCTGGTCAGGCTCGTCGCGCCGTACTGGCGCAGGTAGTCCGCTTCGAAGCGGCGGATGACGGTGGATAGCGGGATCATTTGACCGCGCCCCAGTCGATGGTGAAGCGCGCCATCAGGGCATCGATGCGCGCCTTGGCTTGATCGTTGGTGTGGCTGGTGAGGTGCGTATAGCGGGCTGTCGTCAGTATTGAATGATGGCCGAGGATCTTCTGGACTTCGAGCAGGTCGACGCCGGCTTCGATCAGGTGGGTGGCGTAGCTGTGCCGCAGGCTGTGCGGGGTGATCTTTTTTTTAGGCCGCAATCGCTGGCAACCCGCCGCAGCGTGTTTTGCACGCCGCCGGCGTCCAGCGGCGTGGTGGCGGTCGCCGAGCCGTTGATGCCGCCGTGGCGGTTGGGGAACAGCAGTACGGGGTTGCGATGCACTTGCCAGAAGCGCCGCAGGGTGTCGAGCGTGGCGGGCGGCAAGGGCACGAAGCGGTCGCGGTTGCCTTTGGCATCGCGGATATGCACGCGGCTGCGCGCAGCGTCGATGTCGGCGACTTGCAGGCGCAGTCCTTCGCCGAGTCGCAGCCCGAGGCTGTAAAGGGTGAAATACAGCACGCGGTAGCTCAGGGTGCGCGTCGTGGAGAACAGGCGTTGCGCTTCTTCGACCGTGACGATGTCGGGCAGGCGCTGCGCCTTGGGCGGCTTGATCAGCGGCGGCATGATCCAGGGCTTCTTCAGGACGTGCATGACGTAGAACTTGTAGCCGTACAGGTCGAGTTTGACCGAGCTCCACGAGTGGCTTTCGATCAGGTCGCTGAAGTATTCGACCAGCTGCGCTTCACTCAGTTCGTCGATCCGCTGCAAAAAATACCCGCCCATGCGCCGTATGGCGCGGGCGTAGGCTTCGATGGTCTTGGGTTGCAGCCCCTTGAGCTTGAGGTGCTTGAGGTGCGTCTGGTATTGCCGGTCAAAATGCCCCGCCGTGTCGTTCGTCATGCTGGTTTATCCTCATGAAATATTGCAAAATCACATCCTTCGGGTTTGAAGGCGTGAAGATGCAGAATAGATCATGCGGTTCGGCGAGGCGATTCCTCCGCGTAGCGGCTTCGTTCAACAATTCGGTCAAGCGGACGCGCGAAAAGCCGCGCGCCGCTTACCTCAAGCGTTGTGCCTCACAGTTCGCGCCTCTCTGGTGTTGGTTGCGGAATCACCGGAACCTCTCAGCTCCTATCCTTCGTCAGCGTTTCCGCTTCAACGTCCGTTACCAGCAATCGCTGCTCTACCACTCCTGATACATCAACCCAAGAAAATCGCACGCTTTGAACGCAAACGCCGTGCTTGTCCCAAATGGCCTGCGCCAGTTCTCGCATTGCGGCGAGGAAAATAGGCGAGGAAAATAGGGGACAGACCACGATTTTCCTATTTTCCCCTTCCCGAAAGACAAACAAATTAACCATGCAAACCGACGCGGTAGCTAGGTCAGCAATTGATTGCATAAACTGCCGCCAATAGCTCACGAGGAGAACAACACCATGCCCATTATTTCCATGTTCTACGGCATCATCATCCGTCTGTACCTGATCGACAACCAGCACCACAATCTGCCGCACATTCACGCCAGATACGCCGAGTTCGAGGCGTCCATCTGCATTGGTGACGGCGAGATTCTTGCCGGTGACCTGCCGCGCAAGCAATTGCGTTTGGTGTAGGCGTGGATAGAATTCCATCGTGACGAACTCATGGCCGATTGGGAACTCGCCGTCAGTGGCGAGACCCCCTACAAAATAGAACCACTTTGAGGAGATCGCCATGTATTGGGATGTAAAAGCTGTCAAGCCGCTGCCGGACTTCCGCATTTATGTCGAGATCGAGGACGGCCGCAAGGGTATTTTTGACTTGAACCCGTATCTCGACCACGGCGTTTTTCGCGAGCTTCGAGACGTGCA
>CAZYDN010000036.1:0-3442 GCA_964646315.1 uncultured Candidatus Saccharibacteria bacterium | reverse complement strand
CAACACTTCAACAAGGTAGGACAATTTACACAAAGGTTTTAAAAGAGGATTTAATATAAATAACCTACTGTGAATGGCTCAAAAGGTTAGCATGAAGCACACCTCCAACGTGAATCCAAATTGCTCACCAAACACAATAGGTTATAAATGCAAAGGTAATAAAATTATGAAAGATAACTTAAACAAAACTGCAACAATCAACGCTGCAACACAATTCAGAACTGACATTTTAAAAGACCCGACATTGGGCGGTATTGTAACCGTTCCAAGAATACTTACAATATTCAATCGGATCAGTCATAAACAGATTGATGAAAAGTTATTTAAAGCACGATTTGAGGAGAATTGGTTTTTTTGGAAAGCTGTTTTAACCTTAGCAAAAACAATTATCCCAATTCGTAAAATTAGGGCGATTATAAACGCTTTAATTACTTTTGGTGATGAGGTGTTAAATTAAAAAACCCTCTACTTTCGCAAAGGGTTTTTAGCCTGTAAACAGGACGCTTAGTTTTTGCCGTCAAACAAAAACGAGATTCTTAATAGTCAGATACCACCGTCAAATAGTACCTATGCAAATATAACAATATTTAATCAATAACAAAAAAATCTGCATTTTTTCTTAGTTGTTTTAAATTCTTCTCCCATTGCTTTTCAATTTTTGGCATAGCCTTTTCAATATATTCGGCGCGCTCCTTTGTACAATATTTAAGGTTTAAATAATTTGCATGATCTTCTACAATTTCCTTAATATATTCTCGTTTAAGATTTTCTAAATCTTGCAACCTCGATTGTATTTCCTTATCTTTCATAATTCTTTTTTCATTGCTGCCATAAATTCTTTTTCTGTAAAAATATGACTATCGCCATTACCGTGTTGCATAGGATAATCATTAACATTAGTTACTTTCCATTTACCTGCATTTGTAATACTAATACTCACATTATCTCCTTGCGAGTTTATGTGTTTTTTATAGTAGTTTAATAACCTGGTTTCAATAGAATTAACAGAATGTAAAAGAAATTTAGTTCGGGGTATTTTATAGAACCCTTCCCAATGATTACCATAGATACCATTTTTAATATCTTCTTCAGTATAAATTTCTGCATTTTTACTAAGTTCTACACCAATTCTAATGAAGTCATTAAATAAATGGCTGTATTTACCTTGTAATAATATAGATGGTTTTTCTTCTTCCCTGTAATAAATATCTCTTGATAGACATATATTGATAAATTTTTGTTTTATTTCTGATTCAGTTTCCATAATTTTATTTACTTAATTTCATTGCTGCCAAACATTCGGCTTCGGTTTGGTGGAGGTCAGGTAAATTAACAACATCTTCTATAATACCGCAAGAAACCAATATTCTATATTGTTTGATGTGTAATATTTTAACTTCCACAGGGCAAACTAACCCTGCAACCCAAGCATGAACGCCTGGTTTAATCCAATCGTAATTATTATTCATTTTGTTTTTTATTCCCAATTTAATTCTTTTTCAAGTTTTTTAGCCCACAACCACAAATTATATTCTCCGACAGCTATTAAGTAATTCCTAAATAAACACTTGGCTAATATTTTTCTTCTAATTTTATTATAGTGGTTCGTTTTTTTTAAATCGTAATTATTCGCCATAAGTTTCGTTGTAATACTGTTCAGCATCATCAAAAACATTATCCCCAAATGCTTTATTTTCTTTCCCGTCAATCCAATTTTTGATTATCTGTTGCTTTTCCATCGCTTCTAATCTATCTTTATTGTTTAACATCCAACTTTTAAAATCCTTATCACTAAGTAAATTAAATTGATGGAAAATTTCTGATACACTACTTTGTTTTTTGCTCATAATTTAGTTTTAAAGGGTTAAAGTAAAATAATAGTAAAGTTATTATAGTTTGGTGGTTAAAATGGTGGGTTAATATAGTCATCTATCATATTTTTTGCCTGTTCAAATCCGACAGCAAACGTAGCGGAGTAATTAAGTTTATTAAGTTCTAAAATAGCTTTTTGCTGACCTTGCAAATGTTCATTGGACTTTATTTGTCCATCTTTTTTATACGGACTTTCAATTTTCAACTCTAAAAATAAACCGTGATATTGGCTGTTAGGGTGCAAAATTAGCAAGTCAGGAACTTTAAAACCATTTTTTTGAATTAGTTTATTTCGGACCGCTTGACCCATTGTAAGTTTTAGCGAAGTGCCTGTACTTAAATAAAGTAATTCAGGATATTGCAAATCGAGATATTTGCAGATAGATTTTTGAAGTTCAAACTCTTTGTGTTTCATAATTTTTCAATTTCTTCTTTTACTTGTTGCCAATAATCGTAAGCGTTCATAGCCCAAGTATTGTTAAGTGCTAAAATTATTTCATCAACGCAAATTGAGGCGCATTGTTTGGCATCATGCAATTGCATTTTAAGGTATCCGTCAAACTTCCCACCTATTTCAATTTCAATTTGTGTAAATTTTACGATTAAGTCTTCGGCTTTTTCTTTCGGTGTTTTCATAATTTTACCTCCAATTCTTCACCAAAAAGACACCAATATAAGTTCTGAACTTCATGTAAATAATACACTTGTTTGTAATAATTGTCAATGACAAAGTAGAACCCATTACCCCCGACAATACTCATCATTGTTATATCTTCTTTATCTATGGAAAATTTATCCAACCATTCTTCTGTAAGTGGGATAGGTTTAAATGGGAGTGGATGATTTCCATAATTAAATATCATGCAAAAATCTTCTAAATCAATTTGCCTTTGAATAGGACCATTTTTCACATCAGTCCAATCTTCAATACAATTACATACCCTTAATTCTGTTACTTTCATATATTCAGCATATAAACATTTTCATTCCTTCCAAACATACCCATTCGTTTACCTATGCACTTAATTTGCCCTTGTTGGTGCAATCCTGTTAATGACCGCCTAATTGACGTTATAGGCGTTTTAATTGATGCAAATTTATCCATCAAAAATAAACTACTCGGACTTAATTCTGCAACAGGATTTTTAGTAAACTCTGCAAAAATTAAAACATCTTGTTTGTCTGTTTTTTTCTTGAATAATTCAAGTTGTTTGCCTGACTCGTTTGTTGTGTTGTAAAACATAGTGGTTAAATTGTTTTTCTATACTTGTTAAATTCGGTAAATTCGTCTTGCAATAGTTGGTAATTTTCAGTAACGTAATTGAAAACTGCTAAGTCATTACCTTGATGGTTGTAATTTCTAAGTGATAAAGTTGCATGACGTTCAAGTAAATGTTTTGCCGGAACGTTTTTCATCAATACACCTTGATAAAGTCCATCAGGCATTTGAGATTCGTCTGTTAAAATCATATTCCAGTATGTTCAACGTGTGGAAAATCATTGTCGATTAGGGTGAATTGGTCGAGTTCAGATGCTAAATAAAAACTTGTACCGCCAGTACTTTTTTTAC
>CAZYDN010000035.1:2661-3809 GCA_964646315.1 uncultured Candidatus Saccharibacteria bacterium | reverse complement strand
CCTACGGTCTTCGGTTCGTACAAATGGAGAGTACCGTAAAAGAAGCCCCTCGGCAAGGCACCTACCCCTGCGCGCTCGCGAAGCTCAGTATAAAGAGCGCGCCACCAATAATCACAAAAAACACCGAAATGAAAAGCGCAAAATGATACAGGTACGGCATGGGAGAACTTTTGGGTGTGCGGTTTCGGTTGAGGGCCATATGTACCTAGAAGATACCATATCCCCTCTCCCCTACCCGGACATACAAAAACCCCGCCACGAAAGTGGCGGGGTTTTTGTATCCTCACTAAGCGTACTTAGCTTCGGAAAACTAGAGCACTACTAGTGGATGTCGAGACCAGTCACGTCTGCAGTCTTGAACGAGTCAAGGTTGAAGTCGTAGACCATAGTCATGTCACTTGAAGTAGTTCCGTAGTTGAATCCAGTGATGCGCATTCCAAGCGTACCGCCGTCACGTCCCGTAGGAATTGAAGCGACAAGCGTGAAGGTGCGAGTCGTACCAGCTGGAATCTTGAAGTACTGTCCAGCTACGTCACCCGAGTTCGTGTCTGAAGCCGAGAGTGATGCTGAGTACCCCGTTGAAGTACCAGTGTTCGAGGTAGTGGTGGTTGCCCATCCAAAACCAGACGAAGTGCTGTTAAGCGTGGTGCTTCCCTGGAGAAGAGATGCGTCCATGTAGACGTCCTCATCTCCGGCCGAAACCTTGAAGCTGATAGAACCGTTCATCTTGTCAGCGTCTCCTGCGATAGTACCAACGGTCTTAGAAGAGGTTGGAGTACCAGAGAGAGAAGCTGAAATGCCGGTACCGGTGAAGGTGATAGTTCCACCAACAACAGAGCTTGAAGTAGTAACGGTCTCACCGTTTACGTCAGATACGTCCCAGTCTGTGTTAGATCCGGTAGTAGACGCTACGAGAGTGTCACCTGCGTTGAAGCTTCCGTTGAATTCCTTGATAGTTGCTACAACCTTGTAGGTATCAGTGTTGTCCTGATCGATAGTGTCATCGATGTTATCGAATACCACCGTCGCGTTGGTTCCTGAACCAGAAACAGTCTTCGACTTGAGAACAGTTGAGCCCTTCATGAGCTTAACGGTCTGAATAATGTCGTTAACGTTTGAGGTTCCGGTAACTGAGAAGCTAACAGGAA
>CAZYDN010000035.1:0-2651 GCA_964646315.1 uncultured Candidatus Saccharibacteria bacterium | reverse complement strand
AATCCGCCACCACCTCCATCGCTGGAGAATCCATTTAATTGGTGGTCACCAGCATCGTAGGCAGCAATCATCGAATTGGCTTTCCCCGTATCGATGCTTACTTGGAAAATAACTCTAACAGCGCCGTCAGCCTTTACGAGACTGTCGTCAGGGTTTGAAGACGCCTCTGTTAGAGAGAGTGAACCTTCTGCTGCAGTCGTAACTGAGAAGGTTTCCGTAGTACCACTGCCGTAGGTGTCAGAGACATCTGCGCCGTTGATAGCACGGATACTGTCTGCAGGAAGTTCCACCGTGATGTTCTTGCTTGCGTCATCAGAGTCGATTGACGATACCGCGGTTACCTTTACATATAGGTCTGCAGTGTCGCCTTCACGAACGATGCCATTGAGGCCTGAGAAGCGCATGGTGTACACACGACCATCCTTTGATGCTTCAGAGGCGTTCATGGTACCAAGAGTCTTTCCGTCGAGAACGATAGCTGCCTTAGTGATGTAGCGCGCGAGAAGCGAGCTGCCACTGTCGGGAAGCGTAAACGTTACGTCAACACGCTGGATAGCGAGATCAGAGTCGTTTGCCTCGAGTGATAATCCGACAACATTCTCCGTAGATACCACTTCCACGCTTGATTAAACATCACCAAGTGAGCTGATGTCCTGGAAGCTACCGTCTCCACCCTTAAGGTCGTCCGAAGGGGTTGGAGTTGGTGTTGGTGTTCCGGTACCAGTACCCACGGTCGCGTTTACGCGAGCACGAGTGATAGGACCAAAGTATCCAACTGCTGGAGTAATGCCGTTTGCTGCCTGGTAGGCCGCTACAGCCGCACGAGTCTGGACACCAAAGTATCCGGTAGCTCCGGCAGGAATACTAAATCCCTTACCCATGAGCCAGGTCTGGAGACGAGTTACATCGCTTCCGGTCGAACCAATCGTGAGATCAGCGTTGAAAGAAGCGGTTACTGCGCTTCCGTTAATCTGTGCCTGGAGAGCAGCGATCTGCGCCATAAGCGCAGCAATCTGCACCTGAAGGTCACTGTTTGTGTCTGCGTGAACCCTGGGAGCCTGGAATGCGAACGAGGTCGCTACCAGTCCAAGACCCGCAATCACGGCTGCAATCTTTGGGATTGCAACGTTAATGCTGTTGCTAGTCATAAATAATACTGCGTTACATTGCTAATTTAGTTTGGCGTGAGCGATGCTACGCGCAATGAGTAGTGTCTGCCGAAGCATCCGTCTCTTCCGCTTAAGATAAGACGGGGTGCTACCCCCTCTTCTTACATGAAGGGGTCTGAAGGCCTCATGAAGACAAACACTTTCTTTCGCAGAGGTATCCATATATAAGAAAACACCCCGCTCGTAAGCGGGGTGTTTTCTTTCTAACTAAGTACTAGACGTATCTGGTACTCGCGTTAGTCAGCCGAGAACTAACTAGTGAATGTCAAGACCAGTTACGTCCGCAGTCTTGAATCCATCAAGATTGAAGTTGTATACCGAGCCCATAGATCCGAAGGCGGTTCCGTAGTTGAAGCCAGTGATGCGCATTCCAAGCGTACCGCTATCAATTCCTGTAGGGATTGAAGCGACAAGAGTGAAGGTGCGTGAAGTACCAGCAGGGATCTTGAAGTAGTTACCAGCAGAGTCAGCAGAGTTTGTGTCTGAAGACGAGAGAGATGCTGAGTAACCAGTTGAAGTACCTGTGTTCGAAGTAGTGGTGGTTGCCCATCCAAAACCAGAAGTAACAGCGTTAACTGTGGTTGTTCCCTGAACAAGAGTTGCATCGAGGTAGATGTCATCATCACCTGCTGCAACCTTGAAGGTAATAGAACCATCAAGCTTGTCCGAACTTCCTGAGAGAGTTCCTACAGACTTAGTAGCAACTGGAGTTCCTGAGAGAGTTGCTGTGATAGCGCTACCAGTGAAGGTAACAGTTCCACCAGTAACCGAGCTCGAAGGAGTTACGCTCTCGCCGTTTGCGTCAGATACGTCCCATGCAGTGTTGCTGCCGGTAGTAGTAGCGTAAACAGAGTCACCTGCAGAGAAGTGAGTCGAGTCAGCAGTTGCACTGAAGTCCTTGATAACTGCAACAACCTTGTAGGTCTCCGTAGAGTCCTGGTCAATCATTGCGTCGATGTTATCGAAGGTAACCTGAGCTGAAGTTCCAGTTCCAGAAACGGTCTTGGACTTGAGAACAGTGTCACCCTTCATGAGCTTAACTGTCTGAATCACGTCGTTAACGTTTGAAGTTCCAGATACAACGAGTCCAACAGGAAGATCGGTGATAGTAACGTCCTGGTTCTTAGCCTTCACGTTGAAAGCAAGGAGAGTTACGTCGTCGGTCGTGTTGTTGTCGTCTGCCTTAACGAGGCTGTCGTCAGGGTTTGATGAAGCTTCGGTAAGCGAAAGCGTACCAGTTGAAGCTGCAGAAACTGAGAAAGTCTCGGTAATAGCAGTTACGTAAGTGTCAGATACACCTGCTCCGTTGACTGCGCGAACGCTGTCAGTTGGGAGAGCAACGGTGATGATGTCACCTGCGTCGTTCGAGTCAACATTAGCAACAGCAGTTACCTTCACGTAGAGGTTGCCAGTGTCACCATCACGCACCACGCCGTTGAGGCCTGAGAAGCGCATAGTGAACACACGACCATCCTTCGAAGC
>CAZYDN010000034.1:0-4013 GCA_964646315.1 uncultured Candidatus Saccharibacteria bacterium | reverse complement strand
GAGTTTTCCCGTTTTTCTAAGCTCATTACGCTCGAGGCGAAGAAAGCTGCGGGCAACCTCACCTCTCCAGGCGTAGCCTCGGCAGTAGCTCGCGCCAAAGCTATTAACATGCCGAAAGATAGTATTGAGCGCGCGATACAGAAAGGCACAAGCAAGGACGCGAGCGATTTGGAGCAGGTCGTGTACGAATGGTACGGCCCAGGTGGAGTCGCGGTTATTGTGGACGCCCTTACCGATAACAAAAATCGAACCACTCAAGAAATAAAGCACCTTCTTACTAAGAACGGGTTTGAGCTAGGCGCGCAAGGGAGCGCGCTGTGGGCGTTCACAAAAATGGGAAGTGGAAATCTTATTCCAAACGAGCCGTTAACGGAGCTTTCCGAGGAAGACGAAACGTCTTTTGTTGCACTGTTAAATCTTTTTGATGAGCACGAGGACGTGCAGCGAGTATTCACAAACGCCCGTGGGTACGAAACTACCGGAGATGAGTAGTCGTGTACTTGCCGTTGACCCAGGGTACGACCGCTTAGGGGTGGCGGTCATCGAGGGTGACCCAAGTCGCCCCGTGTGTATATGGAGTGACGTAGTACTTCCTCCAAAAGGAGTACGTGAAGCACGACTAGCAGTGGTTTTTAGTGCTATTCGCGAAGCTATCGAGACACACAAACCAACAGTTTTAGCACTTGAGTCTCTCTTCTTTACGAAAAACCAAACCACCGGTATTGGTGTGGCCGAGGCGCGTGGAGCCGTTCTTGCTGCCGCCGGACTGGCTCAGCTTCCCGTACTTGAATTTTCTCCACAACAAGTAAAGCTCGCGGTAACCGGATACGGAAATGCAGACAAAAAAGCCGTCATGCTTATGGTTCCAAAGTTGGTACTGCTGCCGGAAAAAAAGCGCTTGGACGATGAGTTTGACGCGATTGCCTTAGGGATTGCGGCACTGTCCACACGTCCCCGGTAAAGGACTTGCAAATACGTCGGTTGCTCTCCATTATAGGCTTACTCTCAACATCGAGAGTATTCATACCCACCTAACATTACACACGATGTTTTACGATGATGAGCTCAAGGATCTTGATGGCATTCTTGGAGACGACGAGCCTCTAGAAGACGAGGATCTGGATGACGAGCTTGCGGGCGAAGAGGTGGGCGAGGACGAAGAAGAGGAAACTTTCTAACCTTTCACAAAAGCGACCCATTAAAAGGGTCGCTTTTGTGTTAGCATATTTTGAGTATGAAACGCGCAAAAGCAAAGAAAATTTCTCTTGCATCCCTTCTGGAGAAACCTCCACAATGGCTCCGAAACTCCTATATCGTTGTAGGGGTCCTTTTTGTTGCGCTTGGAGTGGCTGTATTGGTGGTGGCGCTTCGCCCCATTCCCGACCTTAATAATTTTGACTCCCGAAAGGTCGCCCAGTCTACTAAAATCTATGACCGTGAGGGGAAAACGGTGCTTTACGACCTCAATCATGACGTCCGTCGCAACATTATTCCCCTTTCGGAAATCTCTCCAAATCTACAAAAAGCTACTATCGCTATTGAGGATTCCAGCTTCTACTCCCATGGAGGTGTCTCGTTTCGGGGAATTATGCGTGCACTTATAACAGACATAACCACGCGCTCGTTTGCTCAGGGAGGGTCTACCATTACTCAGCAGGTGGTAAAAAACACTATACTTACCGGCCAAAAGAGTATTACTCGTAAGGTACAGGAGTGGATTCTTTCCTTTAAACTTGAGCAGAAGTACTCAAAAGAACAGATTTTGGAGTTCTATTTCAATGTCACTCCATATGGAGGAACTATGTATGGCGCTGAAGTGGCAAGTAAATCGTTTTACGGTAAGTCAGCAAATGATCTAAGTATCGCTGAGGCCGCATATTTGGCCGCTATTCCTCAACTTCCTACTTATTACTCTCCGTATGGGAATAATCGTGTAGCTCTCGACGCCAGAAAGGACCTGGTCCTCTCTCGTATGAAAACGCTCGGCTTCATTAGTGACGCTGAGTACACGGAAGCAAAGAATGAGAAGGTTATTTTTAGTCGCCAGCAAAGCAATTCGATTCTTGCTCCGCACTTCGTGTTCTATATAGAACAACAGCTAGAAGAAAAGTATGGTTCTGATGTTGCTACCCAAGGACTCACCGTTATCACTACTCTCGATGCTGATCTTCAGCGAGACGCAGAGTCTATTGTGAGCCGTCAAGCTCTTGCCAATCAAAAGAAGTTCAACGCGAGCAATGCTTCCCTCGTGGCAATAGACCCTAAAACGGGACAAATACTCGCCATGGTGGGTTCTCGTGATTACTTTGATCCAGAAATTGATGGCAACTTTAACGTCGCACTTTCTCTTCGTCAGCCGGGCTCTGCATTTAAGCCGTTTGTGTATGCGGCAGCTCTTGCTAAAGGGTATACACCTAAAACAGTAGTGTTTGACGTTCCTACACAATTCTCAACAACCTGTAGTGCGACTGATAACTACAACAGCACGTACCCTTGCTACGCTCCATCCAATTACGACAACAAATTCCGTGGGCCAATGACTTTTACCACGGCCCTTGCACAATCTATTAACATTCCAGCGGTTAAGGCGTTGTATCTTGCAGGAACCGACAATGTTGTTGCTCTAGCAAAAGCGGCCGGGGTTACTTCTATGAACAATCCGAAACAATATGGATTGTCTCTTGCTCTTGGTGCTGCTGAGGTGCGTCTTCTCGACCTAACAGGGGCGTATGCAACACTCGCAAATGATGGAGTACGTAATCCCCCTGTTGGTATTCTTGAAATACGAGACAAGAAGGGGTTGGTGCTCGAGAAGTTTACGCCAGCTCCTGAGCAGGCGGTAAACCAGGATGTGGCTCGTCAAATATCAGCAATGCTTTCAGATAACGAGGCACGCCAGCCAGAGTACCCACCCGTAAACCCGTTCTTCTTCCCCGACTATGATGTCGCCGCGAAAACAGGTACTACAAACGAATCCCGCGACGCTTGGACCGTTGGATATACTCCTACTGTTGCTGTGGGTGTGTGGGCCGGAAACAACAACAACACCCCGATGGTAAAAGAAATTGCGGGATATATTGTGGCTCCTATGTGGCGTGAATTCATGCTTGAAGCAATTAAGAAAGAACCTAAGGAATTCTTTAATGAGCCTCCGGCAATTCCTGATTCAGCGCCAGCTGTTCTACGTGGAGCTTCCTCGGTAACCATGCCAGACGGCTCGGTTGTGTCCCACAGTCTCCTATACTGGACTAACAAGGAAAATCCTCTGGGTCCTGCACCATTTAATCCAGCTTCTGATCCTCAGTTCTATCACTGGGAATTCCCTATTCAGGTGTGGCAAGCAGGAATAGTAAATCCTGTAATACCCCCTCCTGTTGCAAGCACCTCTCCCCAAGCAACTACCACGGAACAATAAAAAACGGCTCAGATGAGCCGTTTTTTATTTCCTACTGATTCATTGGCATTACTAAATACAAGAATGAAGAGTCACCTGTACCTCGTATAATCATTGCTCGTCCTATTCCGGAAGCAGATAATGTGATGCTTTCAGATGAAATAGAAGATAGAGGAGCCGAAAGATATCGATGGTTAAACGAAAGCTCTACCGACTCCCCCGTAAGATTTCCTGGAACACTTTCAAGTGATTCTCCTACGTCTGAGTTCTGAGAATTAAGCGTGAGTTTTTTGTCAGCAACAGAAAACCCGAGACGAACCTTTTGAAAAGCATCAGAAAACACTGCGGTGCGTTTGAGTGCGGCTTCAAAATCCTTTTTAAGAAGTACCGCTTCTCCTATAGAAGCCTTTGGAATAATTTGCGCGTAGTCTGGATAGTTTGCAGCCACCAAGCGCGTTGTAACAAGCCCACCCTTCCAAGTAAAAACACACTGATGGTCGTCCAGTGAGATTCCCACATCGGTATCAGGAAGTGTTTGAACGATATCAAGTGCATTCTTTGCAGGAATGAGCATTGAAAAAGGTGGAATTGTGCCGGAAAGACTTATTTTCTTCTCAGC
>CAZYDN010000033.1:3415-4491 GCA_964646315.1 uncultured Candidatus Saccharibacteria bacterium | reverse complement strand
AGACCTATAGTGGGACGGTAACCATTCATAAAACCATGCTAGCACGGCCTGAAATAGGCGCCAGGCGGTATTTACTCCTTATCTGCCTCCACCTTCAGGCGAAGCGTGAGGGTGTCTGAAAAAGCCTTGAGGAGAGTGTCATCTATGACCGAGAGCGGGACTACCGGCACACCGCTAGCTTTCTCGAGGTTCGCACGCACCTTCTCTACCTCTTCCGGCTGCAGCATATCTACCTTGGAGAGCACGAGAAGCTCTGGTTTCTCTGCAAGACCTCTACCGAATACTGAAAGCTCTTCTCGGATAGCCCTGTATGCCGCGATTGGGTCCTCTTGCTCAGCCGAGACTAGGTGCACAAGTAGGCCAGTACGCTCAATATGCTTCAGGAAGCGTGAGCCAAGACCCTTTCCTGCCGAGGCACCCTCGATAAGACCCGGAATGTCTGCAAGGACATACCCGTAAAATTCCCCGAGGTGAGGATCAAGAGTAGTGAAGGGATACGCTCCTACCTTGGACTTTGCACGAGTAAGCGCGTTTAGGAGAGAAGACTTACCGGCGTTTGGAAACCCAATAAAGCCCGCATTCGCGATGAGCTTTAGGCTGATACGTACATCTCCTGAGGCCCCAGGCTTGCCGGGAGTTGATTGCTCGGGATTTTGATTTACCGCGCCTTTAAAGTGCGCGTTTCCGTATCCCCCTACCCCACCACGCATAATGACCTCTCGCTGACCCTCCTTGAGGATTTCAAAGGACTCACCAGTCGTGGTGAGCGTCGCTACAGAGCCCACGGGAATCTTGAGCACCACAGGTTCACCGTCCCCACCATGACGGTCGTTTGCCCCTCCTGATTCTCCATTCTCAGCCCTGAACTTCTTTGAGTAGCGGTAATTAGCAAGCGCGCCCAGGTCCTGGACGCCCTCTAGTATGATGTCTCCGCCACGACCCCCATCTCCTCCAGCAGGACCAGCCTTGTCCTTTCCCTTGAGGTGGAGCCAGCGCACGACGCCGCTACCCCCGTGACCGGCGGTTGCGTGTATGTGTAGTTCATCAATAAATGCCATGTAACACACCCTACCACA
>CAZYDN010000033.1:0-3315 GCA_964646315.1 uncultured Candidatus Saccharibacteria bacterium | reverse complement strand
CGGTTGCGTGTATGTGTAGTTCATCAATAAATGCCATGTAACACACCCTACCACACTTATCCAATTTGTATAAAAATAAAACACTATCATATATGATAGTGTTTTATGGAGGGCCGTAGTATTACTTTTTGTAAAAATTCCTTGTATGAAAAAGAATGTTAGAGATCTCTCAGAAAAGGAGATCATGCACACACTTGATGCTCTCTACACAGCTGCGGGAGCAGTGCGTGGCAGAGCTTCTATGAAGCTCTTTCTAAAGGACCTCCTTACGGAGAGCGAGCGAATTATGCTCGGCAGACGTATTCTTATTGCCCGACTACTTATTCAAGGAGAGACCGCTGAGGACATCCGGACCCGTACCGGTGCCGGTTTTAATACCATTGAAAGAATTCGCAAATGGCTCAAGGACCAACTCCCCGGATACGAGGTTGCCATTAAGGGACTTGAAAGTGAACTGGGAAAGAGAGCTGCTCAGACGCAGTATGCGTCTAGCGCAATAGCGAGATTAAAGAAGAAATATCCGCTTCATTTCCTCTTATTTCCTGCTCCTAAAAAGTAACCACCATAACTACCAGCATATCCGCACTATCATATATGATAGTGCGGATATGCTGCAGAAAATTAGGGCTTGATGAAAGTGGCGAGTGCTGAGAGATATAAAAAAGATGAATACTGGCCCAATTCACTCCCCTGTCTTCCCGTTCGTCTTTACAAATACTAAGTATAAAGCACTATCATATATGATAGTGCTTTATACTTCCTCCAACTCTTTTACTTTTCCAATCCCTTAGCCCTTACGAATCTCCCATCCTTCGGCAAGTAGTGGCTCTGCCTTTTTGTACTTAAGTACCTGAGTTTCATCACCTCGCTGTATGGTCACCTCGTCGTTCCTTCCGTAAACATGATCATTAACAACAGGCTCATTTGAGGTTTCAGCTCCAGCTTCGCTTGCAGCGAGAATCTGACGACGTACTTTCTCCTCTTCAGCACGAATGCGAGAATCATCAGCCGGCATGATGTGCGGAAGTGCCTCGGCTACCTGAATACGAATAGCTGCCTGCATAGCGTTAAACATGCCGAGCCCTTCCCTGCGGTACTCAATAAGCGGGTCTCGCTGACCGTACGCACGAAGCGACACAGAGCGACGGATGTATTCCATACTGTCGAGATGCTCAAGCCAGAAACTGTCCGTGACCTGAAGCACCAAGCGACGCATAAGTGGTACGAATGCATCGCCGAGCTCTTCTTGCTTACGCGAGAAAGCCTCGTCTGAGCCTTCATGCCCCGCGATGAATTCCTTAACGAGTGCAATAATTTCCTCGTCTGACCCTGTAAGCGCAGTACGGCGCCCTGCGTAGATAGCGAGTCGCTGAGTATTGAGTACGTCGTCGTAGGCAAGCACCTGTTTGCGAGAGTCAAAGTTAAATCCTTCAATACGCTTCTGAGCAGTCTCAAGTGACCTCGTTATCATGCCGCTCTCGATAGGCTCGTCTTCAGGAATCTTGAACGTGCCCATTACGTTCTTAATCATGTCGGACGCAAAGACGCGCATGAGCTTGTCCTCGAGCGACACATAGAATCTGGTCTCTCCTGGATCTCCTTGGCGTCCTGAACGTCCCCTGAGCTGATTATCAATACGTCGCGCTTCGTGACGCTCAGTACCTATAACGGCGAGCCCTCCAAGCTGTCGTATCTCCTCGCGCTCTTCAGGCGTTGCGAGAGGACCACCAAGCTTAATATCAACACCGCGACCAGCTAGGTTGGTAGCCACTGTAACGCGCCCACGCTTTCCTGCTTCTGCAATAATCTCGCCTTCACGTTCGTGATTCTTGGCGTTTAGTACTTCGTGCGGGATGCCTTCCTTTTGTAGATACTCACTCACTACTTCGTTGTCCTCGATAGACACCGTACCCACAAGCACCGGCTGACCCTTCTCATGAATAGTCTTTATGTTTCGTGCGAGTGCCTTAAGTTTTCCTGTGTTGTTCTGGAAAATGAGGTCGTGATAGTCGATACGCGCAATAGTACGGTGCGTAGGCACCACCACTACATCAAGCCCGTAAACCGTATAAAATTCTTCTTCTGAAGAAAGTCCCGTACCGGTCATACCCGAGAGCGCTCCGTACATACGGAAATAATTCTGGAAGGTCACGCTCGCATAGGTGCGACTTTCCTTCTGGATAGGCATTCCCTCTTTTGCCTCAACAGCCTGATGGAGACCCTCTGACCAACGACGACCCGGCTGCAGGCGACCGGTAAACTCGTCTACGATGATGATTTCTCCGTCCTTAACGACATACTCCTTATCTGCCCGGAAGAGCGCTTTTGCGCGCACCGCCGTATCCAGATGATGAGCGTACTTCATACCGCCCTCCGCATAGAGGTTCTCAATTCCGAGCGCCTGTTCGGCTTTGCGAATACCTTCTTCAGTTATCTGTACTGCCTTTTGCTTCTCATCTACCGTGTAGTCCTCGCCTAAAACAAACGATGCAACAATTGAAGCGAAGCGTCCGTAGAAATCTTCTGCATCCGCGGCAGGCCCTGAGATAATGAGCGGCGTACGCGCTTCATCGATAAGAATTGAGTCCACCTCGTCCACAATGGCGAAGTAGTGCCCGCGCTGGTTTATCTGCGAAGGATCATAGGCAGTGTTGTCGCGCAGGTAATCGAAACCGAGTTCGTTGTTAGTGGCGTACGTAATGTCTGCAGCGTATGCTTCTCGTTTAGAAACAGGTCTGAGAAATTCATAGAACACCTTATAGGAACCTTGCCCATCACGCTCCTGATCCTCTTCCTCTGTTACGTGAGACGCATCGTATATATATGCGCCTCCTGAAATAACCACACCAACCGTGAGACCTAGGTACGCGTACACCTGACCCATCCATGCAGCGTCACGACGTGCGAGGTAATCGTTTACCGTCACCACATGCACTCCCTTACCTGCAAGTGCGTGAAGTGTTGCCGGAAGCGTTGCTACCAACGTCTTCCCTTCTCCTGTACGCATCTCAGCAATTCGCTTCTTGGAAAGAGTGAGTCCTCCGAGAAGCTGCACATCATAGTGTCGCTCGTTCAGGGTGCGGCGCGAGGCCTCACGTACCAGTGCAAATACTTCTCCTATGTCTTGGTTTCGCTCTGGAACACCTTTAGCGCGCGCACGTACGTTTGCGAGGCGTTCTATGAGCTCTGCCTGGGTTAACCCCTCAAGAGTAGTGGAGAGCTTATTTGCTTCGTCTACGACTGATTGAGCGCTTTTAAGGAAGGCAGCAGACTGGTTTTTGTTGAAGAGATTTCCTAGGAAAGAAGCCATATATT
>CAZYDN010000032.1:0-4634 GCA_964646315.1 uncultured Candidatus Saccharibacteria bacterium | reverse complement strand
GTGTTCTTTCCCTTTCCGTCTCCTGTCGTCAGACTGGTAACGAGACACTGTCCTACATTTTTTCCAAGGTCTGACTCCTGCGAAAGAATTGCAAGAATCATTGCTGGCCTGACTCCCGTAATACGTGAAGCTGTTTTTGCATGCTCATACGCTGTACCAAAAGAAATGGCACTCGTTCCTCCCGCAAGAGCAAATAACTCTGCGCGTATTTGTGCAGCGGTCTTTTCTTGTGACGCCACGATGGCTCTATAGGCACTTTCTTGTCCCTTAGTGACCGTCAAGAGTTGTTTCTTCTTGTTCTGTTCCTCCTGAACTTTCTTCTTTTCTAAATCTTGAATTGCTGCAAGTTTGGTGTGAGCATCTCTTTTTTCTTCGAGCGCATCTCTTTCTGCTGCAGTGCGCTCACGCGTATTGGTAACGACATCAAAGGAAATCCCCAGCGAATGCTTCAAACTTGCGTAGGTATCCATGTCTGCAAAAAATGTGGAGAAATTCTCAGAAGAAAGCGCGAGCTCCACAAGGGAGTAGTCATCAAATTGGTCGGTATTACGTAAAATCTGCGCGAGCGATTCTTTTTCGGCTTCCAGTTTTCCCGTAAGTACCGAAATGGTCTTAGAGTGAATAGCAATATTTCCGTCTAGCTGACGGATACCTACCTGTGTAGCCTGTAGTTGTAGCTGCGCTTTCTTAATAGTCGCGTTTAGTGTCTGCACCTCAGTGGAAAGCGATTTTCCTTCCCCGGCAAGTTTGTTTACCACCGCCTGGTTTGCGGCAATCTGCGCGTTGAGCTCATTTAACTGACGAGTGAGCTCTGCTCTACGTGCTGCCGTGTCACTTGCCTCCTGCGCATGAATAACCGCAGGCATCACAGAAATCCCTCCCACAAGAAGTAGGGAGAGCACCACGAGGACACGAAACGAATTGGAACGAAACTTCATAAACAGATAGAGAATAGTATAGCAGAAGACCCTCCTATCTAAGACGGGAGGGTCTTCTGTTTCTTACTAAAAGAGTGGATTATGCCTCCTCTTCTACGTCAGCCTTTCCTTTCTTTTCCACTTCAATTGCATCCATATCGAGAACAGGAGACTCTTCCTCTTCTTCTCCTGCAGGAGCCTGAGCAAGTGCAATGATTTCGTCAGACGGGGTGATGAACTCTACACCTGCGGGTGCCTTGAGGTCGCTTACGCGAATCTGATCATCAAGAGCTTCAAGCATGGAGATATCAACCTCAATTTCATGAGGAAGCTTGTCGGCAGCAGCCTCAACCTCAATTTCGTGCATGATTTTTACAACGTTTGCACCAATCTTTGCAGCCATAGACTCACCCACAAACGTAATAGGTACAGTAAGGGTCACCTTTGCTCCCTTCTCAACCGCATAGAAGTCTGCGTGACGAGGCACGTTTGTGACCGGGTTACGGTCAACCGCGTGAATAAGCGCAGAAATTGGAGCGCCAAGACCATGGAGCTCGATAAGTGAAGCCTCACCACCGTGACGAAGCACGGATTCCATCTCAGAAAGAGAAACCGATACGGAGAGTGTCTCCTGCTTTGGGCCGTATACTACTGCCGGCATGAGTCCGTCTTTGCGCACGAGCTCAGCTTCCGGCGTGCCGCCAGCTGTTCGGGGGGTGATTGTAAGAGTAAGCATATGGACGCCAGTATGCCTGATATATGGCCTATTCGCAAGCCCCTCAGAGGTGACGATGCTGTCTGTACGCTATGAAGCAAATCATCAGATATTACCAAGTCCTTGCACCGTCTGAGTACACGGAACTAGTAGTCTGAGACGTTCGTACTGGATCTTGGAGCGGACAGGTTCCCGCAGTACAAGTCTCCATTGTTTGATGTGCTAGAAACTTGTAGTCCACACCGTCTGAACGATATAAGAAACAATTACCGGCTCCTGGTTGAGGTTCTTGAGGAATGGTCGGAATAAAGGTCGGGGCCAAGTTTGGGATAGAGGCACCAGCCCCAGTAGAAGGATACGCGCCGTAGCAAGCAGCAGAATTTCCACGCCACCCACCGCCCGTGGAAGGATAAGCATTATTTTGAAGATAATACGTCTCCAAGGCCTTCTGTACTTCTCGCAATTCTGAAAGACGCATTGCATCCCGCGACTTTGCCCGTGCCGTATTTAAAGCTGAAAACACCACAGAAGAAAGGAGTGCGATTATGGCAATTACCACCAAGAGCTCAATAAGCGTAAACCCTCGTGAAGAATGTCTTGGTGTTTTCCTTAGAAAGGGTACTGTGTCGCTCATATATTAATTAACTGGGACAGCACAAAAGTAGCCACCTGTGCTACTACACAAGGTACTGCCTGCTGGACAACAGGCCATAAAACCATACGAGCAGGTGCCACTAGGTGGTGCTACTTCAGGGTCGTAGGCAACAAATATACCCGTTCGCAAGTCTGCACCACTGCAGTTAGCAGCGACGTTTCCGTTTAAATATACGTAACGGTCACCCCAACCTCTATTAGGAGATGGATCTGCTGGAATGCTATTTATGTATGGAGCGAGAGCTTGTATTAATGACGTACTTCCGGGCACTAATCGGTCACCCCAGCAGGTTTGACCATCCTGCAATCCCAAACAGACACTATTTTGGATAGGATAGGTACTGTTTTCAAGCTGGTACACGTTTAGCGCTTTTACTATTTCCTTTACCTGCGCCTTACGTGTTGCATCTCTTGACTTTGCTCTCGCAGTATTAAGTGCTGAAAGCACGACAGCGGAAAGAAGGGCAATAATTGCTATTACTACCAGTAACTCAATGAGTGTGAACCCTCGTGTTGCATTCCTTGTTTCTGAAGCAAGCTTCACATCCATATCTATCCATTCAGCGCGTCAGCTACCTTATCGAGGCGGGCTATGAATATAGCTCTCGCAGCGTCTTGGTTGGCTTCGTCTCCCGCCCAGGACTTCAAGGCCTCGTCCTGAAGGGCGCGGGCATAGCTAAAGGTAAGCGGCCAGGGAGCGTTCTTTTCGCGAGCAAGTTTAGCGATAGCGCGCAGATTGTCCGTTGCCTGATCATCACCCTGACCACCTGAAAGAAACACCACCCCCGCGACGTCAGCAGGAACCGCTTTCATGAGCGCACCTACCGTGTCCTCCGCCACTTCTTCCGGTGAATCAATCTTTCCTGTCTCACTTCCTGAAAGCGCCATGGATGTTTTAAGAATGAGTCCGGACATATCGACACCCTGATCGCGCAGAGCATCCATCAAAGCTATAAGTGTTGCTTCAAGTACCTGTCGACTACGCAAGCGACTATGGTTTCCTTCTAACAGAACTTCCGGCTCCACAATAGGAACCATGCCCGCACGTTGTACTTCGAGCGCATAGGAAGCCAGCCGCTTCGCATTCTCTACGATGGCGTGAGCTGTTGGGAGGCGGTCGCCCTCAATACGTATAACGGCACGCCACTTTGTAAATCCTGTGTGGTAACGCTTACGGAAATTTTCCAAACGTTCTCCGAGGCCAAGTAGTCCTTTGGTAATAAGTTCGTCCGGACTTTCAGGAATAGGCTCTGTTCCCTCGTCCACCTTTATTCCGGGAATAATGCCTCGCTTCAAAAGCTCTTGCGCAAAAGGCTCCCCGTCGTCGGCGTCCTGTGTAAGGGTCTCTTCATAGAGAATTACTCCAGACAGATAGTCCTCGATACCGGGAGCTGCAAGAAACAAGTCTCGAAACTGCCTGCGCATCTCCGGGCCAGTTTTAATACCGTACGCAGCAAGACGCTTATCGGCAGAGGCAACGCTCTCGTCCGCAGCGAGAATCCCCTTACCGGTACGAACAAGTTGGTGAGCGGTGTCAGAAAGGTCAGTCATGCAAAAAGTGTAGCATGTAGGCACCAGAGTGGGCGCCCTGCCTGTGTGCTACCATCCAATTATATGGAACCTATAGATTTCTTCGCCATCGGCGACATTGTTACCGAGCCCTTTATTCGTCTTACTGAGGCCCACGTGCAAAAGGGTGAATCTGGAGAGCCTGAGCTCTGTATGGCATTTGGAGAAAAGATTCCCTATGAATCGGCGACCGTAGTGGCGGCCGTAGGAAACGCATCAAACGCAGCAGTATCTGCCGCACGTCTTGGACTTTCGTCCGCACTCCGTTCATACACGGGTGACGACCGCTATGGCGCGGAAATGTTTGACGTGCTTAAAAGCGAGAACGTATCTACGGACTTCATGGTTAAAGAGGCGGGTAAGAATTCTAATTACCACTATGTGCTCTGGTACGGAAACGAGCGCACGATTTTGGTAAAGCACGAAGACTTCACCTACACCGTCCCCGAGCTCTCCGTATCCCCAAAATGGGTCTATCTTTCTTCCCTTGCTGCCAACTCAAAGCCGTATCACGACGCTATTGTTGCGTGGCTCATAGAGCATCCCGAGAGTAAGTTGGCCTTTCAGCCAGGCACCTTCCAGATGAAGCTTGGTAAAGAACTCTCTGGCCTCTACGAGCGTTCTGACTTCTTTATCTGTAACAAAGAGGAGGCAGCTCGTATTCTCGAAATTCCACTAACGGACGATGTAAAAATGCTCATGACGAAACTTGCGGAGCTTGGTCCAAAGCTTGTAGTGGTTACTGACGGCACAAACGGCGCATATGCCTACGACGGCAC
>CAZYDN010000031.1:3788-4962 GCA_964646315.1 uncultured Candidatus Saccharibacteria bacterium | reverse complement strand
TTTTATCCCCTAGAGTGGTAGAGTCCGCCTGGGTAAATTGAACATTCTCTAGCAATAGGAGGTCGTAATGACCCTTCAACACTTTTCGATTGCACGACCCGCGGATATGCACTGTCATTTCCGTCAGGGCGACATGATGCACCTGGTAGTTCCGGCTTCGGCGAAAGACTTTGGCTACGTGACAGTAATGCCGAACACCTCTCCCCCGATTACCTCGGTGGAGCAGTGTCGTAGCTATTTGGCCGACATAGTTAAGGCTGCTGGACCCTTCGCGACGCAAGCAGGGTTCCAGCCTCTGGGCACCGCTTATATATGCGAAGGTCTCGACCCGGATGAGCTCCGTCGAGGATTCGAAGAAAAAGTCTGGTTTGCTGCAAAGCTCTATCCGCAGGGAGGAACCACTGGCTCTGAGCACGCGGCATCGTCACTTCAGTCAGTGTATCCCCTCTTCGAGGTGATGCAGGAAATTGGCATGCCACTTCTCATTCATGGCGAAGTCGTGGGTCCAAAGTTTGATGAATACTCACGATGGGACCGGGAACGCATATTCTCTGAAATGGTCTTGCCAGAGCTAAGTCGGACTTTCCCGAAACTCAAGAAAGTCTGTGAACACGTGTCGACCCGGGAACTCATACAGAAGGTATGGAGAGACGAAAGCGGGTACCTCGCTGCGACCATCACTCCGCACCACGCACTCTTCACGGATGGTGACGTTTCGCGGGGAGGGGTCTTTACGGACGCGAACTGTATGCCCATCATCAAAAGCCCGACTGATCGCGCCGCTATTCAACAAGCGATGCTTTCGGGAGATGAACGTTTCTTTGCCGGCACGGATAGTGCTCCTCACGATAGTTCAAAGAAGTATGCGCGGTGTTGTTCGTTTGGAGCATATGTCGCTCCAGGCGCTGTCATGGCGTACGCTTCGGTGTTTGAACAGCATCAGGCATTCGAGCAAGATAACGGTGTGTTGAGGTTTGAGAAATTCATGTCTCTCAACGGTCCTAAGTTTTACGGACTTCCTCCGTCAACTCATCGGATTACGATGGTGCGTAGCAAGAAGGAGCACAAGATCTCCGACCGCTTCGTGATTCCTGGGAAGAAGATCCTCGAACCAGATACTGAGGTCGTCTCCCTGTTCCATCATGAACTTGGTTTGGCTCCGCAATTCTTCTGG
>CAZYDN010000031.1:0-3688 GCA_964646315.1 uncultured Candidatus Saccharibacteria bacterium | reverse complement strand
ACCGTTTCTTCCTCTTTTGCCTTTGGCGTTATGCCGTTTGCAATAAGAAGCTTCTCAAATTCTTCGCGCTCAAGTGTTTCTACTTCCACGAGACGCTCAGCAATAGCGTTGAGTGCGCCACGATGATTTACCAATACTTCTTTAGCGCGCTCACGACCCTCGTTTAGAATGCGAGTAACTTCACCATCGATTTTCCCAGCAATATCCTGCGAGTAAGCGTGCTCGCCGTATCCACGGTCTACAGAGAACGCTACCGGACCTACAAGGTCGCTCATACCGTAACGAGCCACCATATCACGTGCGAGAGCGGTGATAACCGCAAGGTCGTTTGATGGGCCTGTAGTGAGGTCATCAAATACCATCTCTTCTGCCACATACCCGCCGAGCGTGGTCGCGATGTCGTCCAAGAATTCCTTACGAGACTGCATTTTGCGGTCTTCAAACGGAAGCTTGAGCGTGTACCCCGCAGCACGTCCACGACTAATAATTGAAATCTTGTGAATTGGGTCAGCAAACTCAAGCACCGAGCCCACAAGCGCATGACCTGCTTCGTGATACGCCGTGAGACGCTTCTCACGCTTACTCATCAGATGACTCTTTCGTTCCGGACCGAGCATAACTTTCTCGATAGAGCGGATAAGGTCGTACTGAGTAATTTCTTTACGTGCTTCGCGGGCTGCAAGAATCGCACCTTCGTTCATGAGCGAGTAGAGCTCAGCACCAGAAAAGCCTGGGGTACGCTCCGCGATTACCTCAAGGTTAACATCAGGACCAAATGGCTTCTTGCGTGAGTGCACGGTGAGAATTTCTAGACGGTCCTTGCGGTCTGGCAAGTCGATAGTCACGCGACGATCGAAACGTCCTGGACGAAGAAGTGCTGGATCGAGCACGTCTGGGCGGTTAGTAGCTGCCATCACAATCACCTTCTCGGTTGGATCAAAGCCATCCATCTCTACCAAGATTTGATTGAGCGTCTGCTCGCGCTCGTCGTTTCCGCCACCTACACCCGTGCCACGCACACGGCCCACTGCGTCGATTTCGTCCACGAAAATAATAGACGGCGCATTCTTCTTTGCGAGTGCAAAAAGGTCACGCACACGAGACGCTCCTACTCCCACAAACATCTCTACAAACTCAGAACCCGAGATAGAGAAGAACGGCACGCCTGCTTCTCCCGCTACTGCGCGTGCAAGCAAGGTCTTTCCAGTACCAGGCGCACCCATAAGAATGATTCCCTTTGGAATACGTGCACCAATATCGAGGAATTTCTTAGGGCTCTTGAGGAAGTCCACAATCTCCATAAGCTCTTCCTTTGCCTCTTTTGCGCCTGCAACATCTGAGAACAAAATTCGCTGACTGGTATCAGCCGGGTCAATCATGCGCGCCTTGGACTGGCCAAACGTAAGCGCCTGCATGCCCCCTCCTTTCACCTGACGTGAGAGGAACCAGAACAAGAACCCAATGAACAAGATAGGGAGAAGAATCGGAGCAAGTGAAAGGAACCAATACTTAAATCCAGATTCGTTCGCAATCGTGATAGCTACACTCGAGAGCTGGTCGGGAGTGGCGCCGTAGTCGGTGAGTGTCGCCGGAAGAGATGCGTCTGGGTCCTTCATCGCAAGCTTCGTGGTGCCGTCCTTGTAGGAGAGTTCCAAATTGTTGCCCTCCACTTTTATAGTGTTTATGGAACCAGCCTTCACGTCGGTTGCTACACGCGAGAGCGAGATATGCTCTTTTTCTGCACCATGGGTGGTGAAGAGACTGTATGCACTTATGAGAAGCAAGAAAATGAGAACGGTCGAAAGGAAGTTGCCGGCGAATCCAGAGGTACCGGGAGAAAAGAAGCCTTTCTTAGGGGCTTTTTTACCGTCGTCTTTCTGCTTTTTGACTGGTTGTTTCTTTGGGGGAGTAGGCATAGTGTGTGTACTCACTATACAATAGAGCGCATCTCTATGGAACTCTCTCCAACCTCCTTAAAACCCGTTGCAATTATCACTTCTGGCGGCGGAATGAAGTGCGCCTATGCGGGTGGAGCGCTTGTGGCGCTTGCTCGTGAGCTTGGTATTCGTCACCCTGACATGTTCGTCGCAGCGTCTGGCTCTGTGGGGAGCATGTTCTACTACCTCACCGGACAATATGACGCGATTCAGAAAGCATGGACGACCCTTATTCCCACATCACAGTTCATTCATTACACTCCCTTCCCTTCAATGCGCATTGATTACTTGGTGGATACCATTTTTAAAGAGTACGTGCCGCTTGATACCACCAATTTGTACGAGACGCAGACTAAGTATTTTGTACCCGTAACTGATGTTGAAACCGGTCTTACTAATTTCATAAGTAACGACACCTGGTTCGACCCGTACGAAGTGATGCGCGCCGCTAAAGCCGTACCTATTCTCTACAATGGCCATGTGCATTTGGGTGGGCGCAGTTTCCTCGACGGAGATTTTTCTACTAGCCTCGCGTCTCTTGTGCAAAAGGCTATAGATTTGGGTGCCAAACGTATTCTCTGTATTACCAATACCGACGCTCCCACAAAATTTGAAGGTGCGGTACTTCGCGCGTATGCGCGCCTCCTCAATCCAGCGCTTCGCGCTGTCTTCCTGGACGACTACCAAAACGACAAACCGGTGAAGTGGCCAGATGGTATTGAGTTCATGACGCTCTCCCCTTCTCTCACACTTCCCTCCACTCTTTATACCCGCGACCGGCGCCGCGTAAGCGAAACATTCACCATGGGGTACGAGGATCTGCTTTCGCGCCGAAGCGAAGTGGAGCAGTTATTTGGATGTCCTCCCCAGGGTACGGCCTAAAATGCTACTATCGAGGCAATGGCTAGTCTTATAGAAAACAAAAAAGCCCGCCTCCGATTTGAAATCCTTGAGACCTACCAAGCAGGTATCGAGCTCGAAGGTACGGAGGTTAAATCAGTGCGTGCAAAACTCGGAAGTCTCGACGGCTCCCGGGTGGTGGTGCGTGGCGGCGAGGCCTACATAAGCGGCATGACTATTCCTCCGTTTCAGGTGGCGAATGCTAAGAAAGGATACGACCCGGAACGCGTTCGAAAGCTCCTTTTAAAGCGCTCAGAAATCGCTGAGCTTCTCGAGGCCGACTCAAAGAAGGGTTTGACAGTAGTGCCACTTGAGCTGTATAATAATGGAAGATACCTAAAGGCGAGGGTGGCGATAGTGCGCGGAAAAAACAAGGTAGACAAGCGTGAAGAAATGAAACGCATGGATGCCAAGAAAGAAGCCGCACAAGCACTCAAACGCGCTCGCTAATTGAAAGAATGAATATCTGAAAGTGCCAGCCAACCAAAGGAGGAAAAAGTGGCTGAGTATGAAGAAGATCTCGACGAAGAATTTCCCAATCCGGACGCCATGGGTAATGGGTGCTACATCATTCGCACCACTCGACGACCGGGTCGTGATGATGACCCTGCCGACTACTACATGGATGACCGGGATCACGATTTTGCTCCCCAAGGTAGCGAGATCATGGCTCTCGACAAACTGTTCCGGTAACTACTACCCCTCTCCCTAGGGCGCACTATATTCGGAGAATTCTTCTCGCGCCATCTCGCATGGCCCAAGACGAATTCTCCGCACTTTCAGGTATTTATTCTTTTGCGGGCCGCTCGCAGTGGCCACTCGATCTCCTGATAGAGTGGCCACTGGGGGTG
>CAZYDN010000030.1:0-5211 GCA_964646315.1 uncultured Candidatus Saccharibacteria bacterium | reverse complement strand
AGAATAATAGCAGGGAGGAAAGGTTTGATGCGTTCAGTCATATAGGGAAAGTATATACCTATGCCTGATGAGAAATGAATGACCTCACGCTTGGGGCGTGAGGTCATGAGATTCTCTCGTAATTCAAATCGACTAATTCGACGTCTTTGCGGACAAATGATTCGAAAGCCATATATTTTCAGCCGTATCAAGTCGTCGCGCGATACGGCGAGCCTCAGAGTGCTTATCCACTAACCGAAATGGCGAAGCGTTCTCAGATATTAGCCAGTTTGATCTGCCGGGATTATCCAGAAGAAGTTTCTCTATTAGAAGACACACGTTCCTTAAAAGTCGCTTCTCTTGTGCCGCCGCCCATTGTTCTCTGAGTATCGAGAAGTATCGCGACAGGTCACTCTGAGTCTCTGCTGCTCTCGTAGACAATTGCCTTCTATGTTCTGCCAAAAGGTTGCTTTTGATAGCAAGTCTGGCAAAACGCGGGTTTTCTCCAGTGAAACGTAGCTCCGTCTTCGTTAGAATGCCTCTTTGTCCCGGAAATTGGCCAGGATAGCTATTCCAGAAGCCAATATGGACGTATGGTCCTTGGGTCATTGGCCGAATCCTTTCAGTAAGAGTTGTGCAAAGGTCTGTCCGCACCCTAACACGACCTTCATTATTTGACACCACGCCCCCTTTAATATAGATTTTACCTATCCCGCTTGGCGGGCTTTCCATTGTCTACCTATGTCACGCTCCCTTAAAAAAGGCCCATACGTTGACATCAAGCTCCTGAAAAAGCTTGATGGCAAAAAGCCGTCAGCAACGGCGTCTATTAAGACGTGGGCTCGCAACAGTCAGATCGCTCCAGAATTCGTTGGGTTCACCTTTGGTGTACACAACGGCAAGAGTCACGTTGATGTGTTGGTAACGGAGGAAATGGTAGGACACCGACTTGGAGAGTTCTCGCCAACCAAGAAGTTCGTGCGTCACGGAGGTAAGATGCAGAAGCAGCTCGAGCAGAAGAAGCAGGTTGCTGAAATTGCAGCTGCTAAGGCCGCTAAAGCAGCTCCTGCTGCAGCTAAGAAGAAATAAGGTATGGCATCTACTGGTACACACAAAGCTCCCGCAGCCGCTCGTAAGGCAGAAGCAAAGCGCACTATCCGTGCGGAGCTTTCTACTTACAACCAGTCACCACGCAAGGTTCGCCTTGTAACTGACATGGTAAAGGGCAAGAAGATTGCTGACGCAGTAGCTGCACTTTCTTTCCTTCCAAAGCGCGCCGCTCTTCCTATTAAGAAGCTTATTGAAAGCGCCGCTGCTAACGGTGTAGCAAAGGGAGAAGATAAGGACACGCTCCGTGTTGAAAATATTCAGGTAAACAGCGCCGGAATGATCGTTCGTTTTATGCCTCGTGCTATGGGTCGCGCTGCACCTATCCGTAAGCGCCGCAGTAACGTTATTGTTACTCTTTCTGTAGAGAAGCCAGCTTCGCCTACCGCATAACTTTTACCATGACACACACCGTACATCCTTACGCACACCGCCTTGGCATCATCCGTGATTGGAAGAGCCGCTGGTTTGCTATAGACAAGAAGTCATACCGCGAGAACATCGCTGTAGATGCTGCTATCCGTGGCTTCTTGAAGAAGCGCCTCCGCTCTATGCATGTTGCTGATGTGGAAATCGAGCGCTCAGCTGCTGAGGTTCGCATCATCATTCACACTGCTCGCCCAGGACTCGTTATTGGTCGTTCGGGAGAAAACGCTACCAAGCTTCGCTCTGAGCTCACTGCTATCGTGCACAAGGCATCGTCTACTCATGGCCGCACGGTTAAGGTAGACATCATCGAAATTCGCCAGCCAGAAACAAGTGCCGCTATTGTGGCGTTCATGGTTGCGGAAGGACTTGAGAAGCGCATGACGTTCCGTCGTGTACTCAAGATGACGGTTGAAAAGGTTATGTCCGTCCGTGAGGTGGTTGGTGTGCGTATCGTTATCTCTGGACGTCTTGGAGGTGCTGATATGTCACGCACCGAGCAGATCAAGAAGGGTCGTATTCCTCTTCAGACTTTCCGTGCAAACATTGATTACGCTCAGGAGCGCGCGTACCTTCCGTACGGTGTTATCGGCATCAAGGTTTGGATTTATCTCGGAGAGACCTTTGCTGAGAACGCAGCAGCTCCTCGCCCAGCCACTACACCACGTGTAGCTTCACCTAAATAACGCGTATGTTGTTCCCTAAAAAAGTAAAGCACCGCAAGTGGCAGAACGCCCGCAAGAGCCCTGAAAAGCTTTCGCGTCCTGATACTCGTGGCATCACCATCTCGTTCGGCTCACATGGCATGAAGGCTACTACTGCTGCTCGTGTTACGAGTAACCAGATTGAAGCTGCTCGTAAGGTGCTTAGTCGCGCTACAGGTAAGACAGGAAAGATGTGGATTCGTATCTTCCCTGACCGCCCAGTAACCGCAAAGCCAGCAGAAGTAGGTATGGGTAAGGGTAAGGGTGATCCTAAGGGCTTCGTATTTGAGGTTCGTCCAGGACGCGTGCTCTTCGAGCTCGAAGGAGTGGAGGACACCAAGGCTCGTGACGCTATCCGTCGTGCAGGAGCAAAGCTTCCGGTGAAGATTAACGTCGTCACACGATAACTTCTTGGCCTATGACAAAGAAAATTTCATTCAAGGATAAGAAGGTTGAGGAACTCGAGACAATGCTCGGGGAGAAGCGCGAAGAGCTTCGTCAGACTCGCTTTGCAGTTGCGGGAGCTCGTCCTGCTGACTCATCGCTCGCTCGCAAGACTCGCAAGGACATCGCTCGTATCTTGACCGAGATGACCGCAAAGATCACCGATTAATTACCATGGAAAAAACAACCACCACAAAGCCCCAGAGTTTCGCCGGTGTCGTCGTAAAGACGGCAATGAAGGACACTGCTACGGTAGCGGTCTCACGTTACGTGATGCACCCTAAGTACAAGAAGTTCCAGGTGAAGACCAAGAAGTTCCTCGTACATGACGAAGGAAACACCGCAAAGGAAGGAGATGCAGTAACTATCGTTGCGTGCGCACCTATCTCGAAGCGTAAGACCTTCAAACTCGTTAAGTAAATTATTTATGGTACAGCCACAATCAATCGTCGTCGTAGCAGATAACTCAGGTGCAAAGATTGCGCGTGTGTTCAAAGTGCTCGGAGGATCAAAGCGCCGCTACGCTGAAATCGGTGACGTGGTTGTGGTATCCATCCAGACTGCAGAGCCTCGCAAGTCAGTTAAGAAGAAGGACATCTACAAGGCGGTTGTTGTACGCCAGCGCAAGGCTTTCCGCCGTGCATCAGGTATTTACGTACGTTTCGACGACAACGCCGTTGTTCTTATCGAGAAGCAGGGTAAGGAAATGGGTCCAAAGGGTAACCGTGTATTTGGTCCAGTACCTCGCGACCTTGTTGAGCGCGGATGGCAGAACATTGCATCCATTGCACCTGAAGTTGTATAACCTCTATCTATATGTCAAAGGCAAGCACTGGTCAGCAGACCGCAAAGTTCAAAATCAAGAAGGGTGACACCGTTATTGTCATCTCAGGAAAGGACAAGGGTAAGACCGGCGTTGTTGAGCGCGTTATTCCGCTTGAGGCTAAGGTTGTGGTAGAGGGAGCAGCTATCGTAAAGCGTCACCTTCGTGGTACCGGTCGTGGTCAGTCAGGCCGCATCGTTGAGCGTCCTCGCGCAATGGCTATCTCAAACGTCATGGTCTACGATCCAAAGGAGAAGAAGGGAACCCGTGTAAAGCGCGTTGAGACCGATGGAAAGCGTTCTCGCGTAACGGTTAAGAGTGGCACAACCCTCGCGTAACAAACTTATTTATGATGATTACTAAAGAGAAGCAGGCAAAGGCCTTTGATACCCTCAAGGAACAGTTCGGTTACACGAACGTGTTTTCCTCACCTCGTCTCGTAAAGATCGTAGTATCTTCGGGAGTTGGAAAGGCAGATAAGGCTCGCAAGGCTGTAGTTGAGAGTCGTCTCGCTCGCATCACAGGGCAGAAGGCTTCTGCACGTGCAGCGAAGCAGTCTATCGCTCAGTTCAAGATGCGTCAGGGAGATATTGTGGGATTCCAGGTGACCCTTCGTGGTACCCGTATGTACCACTTCATCGACAAGCTCATCCACATTGCACTTCCTCGTACTCGTGACTTCCGCGGACTCTCAGCTGGTTCAATTGATGCCATGGGCAACTACACCATCGGTATTAAGGACATCACCATTTTCCCAGAGACTTCTGAAGAGGATTTGAAGGATGTGTTCGGTGTGGCAATCACGTTTGTGACTACCGCAAAGACCAAGCCTGAGGCTGAAGCATTTCTTCGTCACCTCGGACTTCCAATTAAGACTGCGTAAGCAGCATGCGACGCAAAAACCTCCCACCAGGGAGGTTTTTTGTTTGAACAAGGAAAATTGCTAAAATGACTTATTTATGGCATAAGAAGAGGTAGGAGGGTCTATGTGTCGCTGTATGCGATAGAAGCCCAACGCGTTCCTCACACTGGGAGATTTGTTATGAGAGCTTCGCTCTTGATTCTGCTGTCCGCACTCGCACTCGCGAGTTGCGACAAAAAAACTGCTATCCCACCGATTCCTCGAGACATCACCTCGGTGAATGTCCAAGGGTTCACCGGAGCCAAGGCTGGAGACGTTGCAGGGGCTCTCGGCATCACCGAAGCCCCAAACGAGTACCGGTATCTCCCGCTTCCTGCTCCCTCACGCACCGGGCAGACCTTTATGGGGATGGTTCCGTGGAAGGTGTTCGAAAAGGCTCGGAAAGCTAACGCTCTTGGTGACTTGATACCTGCCAACATCACGGATTTGCTGGCTCTACAGGCGAGTTCGGAAGGCAAGAAGATGCTCGCACGCTACAAGCGCGCGTGTGCTCCAGAAGCGCTTTTCGACCCGTACATGCCCGTGATCAGCGACGGCGCCAGAATGGGTCTGTACAGCTCCGAAAGCTGTGAATGGGCCATTGTGGTGCTTTCTATGCCGGAGAAGCAGCCCCAACACGTGCTCTAAAAGCACCCGAACAATCATTCATTACCTGAGCCTGCGGACACACTCGTCCGCAGGCTCATACTTTATTTGACAGCCTATATCCTTACTGATAGATTACATGAACGGCTCCCCGGAGCTATTTTCTTTATGGCAAAAGCCTCACAAATTGCTCGCAACGCCAAGAAGGCGAAACTATCAGA
>CAZYDN010000029.1:0-5939 GCA_964646315.1 uncultured Candidatus Saccharibacteria bacterium | reverse complement strand
TCTTCAAGGAAGTTTACGTCGTCTTCGATGTGTGGAAATTCGCGGAGGATTTCGCTGTAGGTAATGTAGCCACGCTCCTTACCCTTTTTGATAAGGTGCTCTGCCTTCCCTGCGTTTGCCTGCGCTGCCTTTGCTTTTGCTCCGGTGACGGCTGCACGCACCACCTTCTTCATTACTTCTTTTTTAGCAACAGTCTTTTTCGCAGGAGCTTTTGCAACTGAGTTTGCCCCTTTGCCGGAGGCATTGGAAATACCCTTGGGGTGCTTTACCGCCTTTTTAGCAGGAGCTTTTGCCGCAACTTTTTTAGCCGCAGGCTTCACTACCTTTTTAGGTGCAGCTTTTTTAGCAACTACTTTTTTTACCACCTTTTTTGGTGCAACTTTTTTTGCTTTCTTCGTAGGCATAGGGAGGAGAATTATTTCGAACAAATTTACTAAACAAAACTATGAGTGTTAGGAAAATGCTGCGAGCTTACGAGCAATAGTGCGACATTCGTCGGCAAGAGCGCGGGCGTTCATTTCGTCTGAGGTTGCCTCAGCTGCACGAAGTCGCTTAGACACGTCTGCAAGGCGTTCCGTTAAGGTCGCCTTCTCAAGAGCTCGTATTAGATCGTCAGCTGCGTGCTCGTCCGGATTTTCGCCGTAGGCGATGCCTGCCTCGAAGACTTCTGCTTCGGGTAGTGGGTCATCCGGAAACGATGAGCCGATAATTCGAGAATACTCGCTTGCGAGCCTTTCTGCAAGCGCTGTGGCCGGATAGCTTTCAGCTATAGCACGCACGAGGACGGCGTGGCGGGTACCTACACTCGACGGCGCCTTTGGAAGAGGTCTTGGTCCGGGCGCGGGGGCTTGCAGTGCGGAAGGAGTACCTTGATTCCCCTCCTTACCCATCTGCGCACGAGCACGTTCGAGACCGTCGCGCACCGCCTCAGGAGTTGAACCAAGCGCGCGCGCAAAGATGCCCACAAAGTGTTCACGCTCCATAGCACTCTCCATCGACGCGATAAGAGGAAGCACGGCACGCTCACAGAGCATGATAAGGCGAAGTGAATCCTTTTCGTTTTCAGCGAGTACGGAAAGGAAAAACTCCACAATGCTCGCAGCCTCGGCAATGCGCTTTGTGAGTTCTTTTGGTTCGTCCTTTGCTAAATCTGCCGGGTCTTTTCCTTGTGGAAGGCGCACGGCTTTTACTCGCATACCGCTTTTGAGCGCCACCATTGAATTTTTCTGACTCGCATTGAGTCCCGCTCTGTCGGCGTCGAGTGCGAGCATGAGATTGTCCGCATACCGCTTCATAAGCGAGAGGTGCTGGGGCGAGAGTGCCGTACCTGAAAGCGCTACCGCGTTTTGGAATCCAATTTGGTGCAGCATGAGTAAGTCCATCTGCCCTTCTACAAGCAGCGTGAATCCGCGGGTGCGGATAGCGTCTTTGGCTTTATCCATACCAAAGAGAATCTCTGACTTCTTATACAAATCGGTTTCGGGACTATTCAAATATTTAGCTTGGTCGTTTGGATCAAGTGCGCGCCCCGTGAACGCCACGGTGCGCCCAGCACTATCGCGAATCGGGAATATGAGGCGATTGCGAAAACGATCGTAGAAAGTTCCCTTCTTTTCGTCTGCCTCCTTAATAAGACCTGCACTTACTAACTCCGCCTGCGTAAAGCCGTCGCTCATCAATTTTTCAAAAAGTCCGCGCCATCCGTCTGGAGCAAATCCGAGTCCCCAGGTTTTTATGGATTCTTCCGAAAGCCCACGAGAGAGTGCGTATGCGTACGCACTTCCCTCCATTCCTTTGCCTTGAGTAAGGTGGTCGATGTAGTAACTCTCTGCGCGTGCCATTGCTTCATATAAACGATCTTTTTTCCCTTTATCAGCAGCACTTGCACCACGCTCGTACACAATCTCTACACCCGCCTTGTCTGCAAGAATCTTGAGCGCTCCTTTGAAGTCGACACCCTCCATCTTTTCGATGAAGGTGAACATATCACCACCCTGACCGGAAGAGAAACAGTAGTAGCTGCCACGCTCGGGGTTCACATAAAAGGACGGCGTCTTTTCCTTATTGAAGGGAGAGAGACCGCGGTGGTGCTTCCCCGCTCGCGTGAGTTTTACGTAGCTTCCCACCACATCCAAAATGGTGAGCTTTTGCTTTATCTGTTCTACGGTGTCGACGGCCATGACTCTTCTAGTTTACCGCTTATCGCCCCCGCATGCGCGCCCGAGAACTGATACTTGACTTTTAAAGTTATATGTGATATTATAGTAAGAGTTGGGCATTAGCTCATTTGAAATCAATTTGGAGAGCACGCCGATGCGTAAACTGTGCATCATTACCTGCGCCATTATTTCGGTTGCGGGCGCAGCTTTCTCGATTAGTACGGCCCTCAAGCCCGAAGTGACCCTCTCCTCAAGTGAGTCGGTCACTCACATCTACAAGGACCAGGAGATGCGGCAGCCGGTGAACGAGATGGAGCTTGGATATTCGTTCTCCGTCACGGAGAACTACTGCGTGACGAAACACCCGGCGGAATCCCTCGTTTCCTGCCTGAAGCACCTTCAAAAAACGGGACACGTGGACAGAGACCTCGTCTTTGTCACTCTCCCTCGCACAGCTTCGCACTAACAGCGAGCACCGCCCAAGACGACCGTCCCCGGTCCTTCCTGGGCGGTTTTCTTTTTACCCCACGTTCGATGCAGTACTTGATTAATAGTCGATAATATGTTATTATATATACAGGTAAGTAATGAGGTGATTAGTGACTGAAGATAAAAAACGACTGGTGAAGTGGACTGAGCTCGCACTCGTGTTCACTGCGGGCGCAGTTCTTCTCGCACTTCTCTACGAGATCTGCCGGAAGGATTCTGCCTATCCACAGTTCATGATTGAAGCTCTGCGCTATACCCTATGCGTTTTCGGGGTGGTAACGCTTTCCTTCTTCCTGATGGCGTACCTCTACTTCACGAAGTTATTCCTGAAACTACTCGGCAATTCCTAAGCCGCCCAAGACGACCGTCTCCGGTCCTTCCTGGGCGGTTTTCTTTTTATAAAGCAAAACAACCGCGCCATAGGCGCGGTTGTTTTGCTTTCCTTCTCTGAATCCAAAGGCTCAGGAAAAATTTTCAGATACTAGGCGCGACGAGAGAATTTCTTGAGGCGTATTGGAGAGTACGGTGAAAGAAATTCTCGAAGTCGCAACAACGCAGCTGGAGATTTTAACGAGTCTTACTGCTGAACGGAACTCTGAACAGTCTCCTCAGCAAGTGCGGCGCGCTCAACCTCGAGCACACGCTCGCGAGCAGCACGTCGCTCCTGCATTGCATCAATTGCTGCAAACTTCTGGCTTCCTGCGAATCCAGTACCTGCAGGAATAAGACGTCCGAGGATAACGTTCTCCTTGAGACCACGAAGCGTATCTACAGAACCCTTAAGGGCTGCGTTGATAAGAATCTTGGTGGTCTGCTCGAAGGACGCAGCAGAGAGGAATGAACGGCGACTAAGTGCAGACTCCTTGATACCAAGCACCATTTCGCGTGCCTTTGGTGGAATCTTACCGTCTGCCTCCATTGCCTTTACTTCTTCCTCAAGCTCCCAATGCTCAACAACGTCGCCTACTGACCACTCTGAGTCACCCGTCTCTGTTACCTTTGCACGTGAGAACATCTGCTTCACGATAACCTCGAGGTGCTTGCGGGACACCGAAGCTCCCTGAAGCTCGTAAATCTTGCTGGTCTCCGCAATGATGTACTCCTGTACCATTGCGCGTCCTGCGTACTCGAAGAGGTCGTCGAGGTCTGCGGAACCGTCCGTAAGGAGCTGTCCACGCACCACTTCGTCTCCCACCTTCACGAAGGACTGGCGAGGGTATGGTGCTACGTATTCGGTAGCAGAACCATCCTTCTTGCCCTGACCTGCAATAGGCGTAACCACGAGCACCTTGTCGCGACCATTCTCGCGAATGTCTGAGATGATGCCGTCAAACTTCGATACCACTGCAGGGTTCTTAGGTGAGCGCTTCTCGAATACTTCTTCAACGCGAGGAAGACCCGAGGTAATGTCTCCACCCACAGACGCTGTACCTCCGGCATGGAATGTACGCATCGTGAGCTGAGTTCCTGGCTCACCAATAGCCTGAGCAGCAACAGTTCCTACAGCCTCTCCGAGGTCTACACGCTCCTGTGTCGTAAGGTCTACACCGTAACAGGTACCACAGATACCGTAACGAGTTTCGCAGGACATAGGAGAGCGAACACTCACGCTCGCAGCATCGCTTGCAGCCACGGTGCGTGCATCAATAGCGGTGAGGTAGTGACCCTTCTTGAATCCAGCAACATCAGCTGCGAGAGTGCGGCCACGAACTGCTTCAGCGAAGTCGATAGAAATACCGGATGCTGAAATGCGGTTGATGGTAATACCACGCTTGGTGCCACAGTCCTCCTCAGTGATGATGGAGTCCTGAGCAACGTCGAAGAGACGTCGAGTAAGGTAACCAGCGCGAGCCGTTCCAAGTGCGGTGTCGGTAAGACCCTTACGTGCACCGTGAGTAGACATGAAGTACTCAACAGGGTTAAGTCCTTCAGTCATCGAAGACACAATAGGCACTTCGATAGTGTCGCCGGCGGTGTTCTGGATGAGACCCTTCATACCTGCCATCTGGGTGAGGTTTCCGATGGAACCACGAGCACCAGAGCGCACCATGTCATGCACGGAACCAGCTGGATCAAGCGCAGCCTCAACCAGTGTCTCCACTTCGGTCTTGGTGTTGTGCCAGATCTCAATTACCATGCGGCGCTTCTCATCTGCTGAGAGAAGACCGTCGCGGTAATCGCTCTCCACGCGCTCTACCTTCTCGCGAGCAGCAGTAATGACGGCACCCTTTCCTTCTGGAACGGATACGTCGTCGAGGCTCCACGATACGCCAGACTTGGTAGCGTACTCGAATCCGAAACGCTTAATCTTGTTCACGATGTTTGGAAGTGCGTCAATTCCGTAGCGAACAATACAGTCGTCCATGATGCTGGAGAGCACCTTCTTACTGATTGCGTCGTTTACGAATGGATAGTCGCTTGGAAGCACGGTGTTGAAGAGAAGACGTCCTACGGTGGTCTCGAAGGTTCCGCCGTTAGCTACCAGTGCTGCGTACTTCTCCTTTCCTGGAACAGGCATCACGTTGATCTTCGCGCGAAGGTCAATTCCCTTGTGGTCGTATGCGAGGATTGCTGCGTTTGGCGAGTGGAAGTAGTTTCCTTCTCCCTTCTCGTTTGGCATTGCCTTGGTGAGCCAGTAGGTACCAAGCACGATATCAAGTGGCTTGTGCACCATCACGATCATCTTGCCGTCTCCCGGCTTAATGATGTTCTTGTTTGCACTCATCATGTTTGCAGCTTCCCACTGTGCCTCCTCAGAGAGTGGTACGTGGATAGCCATCTGGTCTCCGTCGAAGTCCGCGTTGAACGCAGGACATACGAGTGGGTGAAGCTGGATAGCATCGCCTTCGATAAGACGAGGACGGAATGCCTGGATACCCTGACGGTGAAGCGTTGGTGCGCGGTTGAGCAAAACGTGCTTGCCGGCAATTGCCTCTTCAAGGATTTCCCACACCTCAGGTACGCCGTCTTCAATCAAGCGGCCTGCACCACGAATGTTGAACGCGAGTTCGCGAGAAAGAAGTCCCGCAATAACGAATGGGCGGAAGAGCTCAAGCGCCATGTGCTTTGGAAGACCACACTCATCGAGCTCGAGATCAGGACCCACCACAATTACGGAACGTCCTGAGTAGTCCACGCGCTTACCGAGAAGGTTCTGGCGGAAGTATCCCTGCTTACCCTTTAGGTAGTCAGCGAGTGACTTGAGTGGACGACGCTGTGCTGGGGTGAGCGCACCGCCGGCAGCTCCAGACTTGCGAATAGAGTTGTCGAGGAGTGCATCAACCGCTTCTT
>CAZYDN010000028.1:0-6372 GCA_964646315.1 uncultured Candidatus Saccharibacteria bacterium | reverse complement strand
GCACTTGCTTGAATATATGCTTGCGCACCTTGCATAAGCGCTATCGCATCAGGTCTCTCACCCGTAAATATGACTCGCTGTTCTAGACCTTTTTCCTTTGACATGCGCTGCAGACGAGCGCGCTCGCTTCCCTCTCCCACCACAAATAGTCCCACCGCAGGATAGGCATCGCGAATAAGAGCGAGAGCTGCCAGTATGTCTTCAATACGTTTCTCTGGCTCGAGTCTGCCCACAGTTATGAGCGCAAACGTAAACGGATGCGAGGGCAAACGCACTGGTACGGGTAGTTCTGTGGAAACGGCAACAGGAATTACTATCGGATCAACAATTCTTTTTCCGTACTGTTCAATGAGTGAAACACGCAGACGAGACGAGACTACACGAATACCGGAAGCCTGAGGTAACACCTTGTCCGCCATGCGTCTACGCACTGTATTAAGAAAAGGCATTGGTACCTTCGGTGATCGAAAATTACCCGAGCGAGTAAACCAGCGAGATAAAAAGTCGGTGTGAAGTTGTATATGCAATTTGGCCGCAGTGCCTTCCACGGCCTTTAGCGCAGCAAGTCCGTGCTCAAACGGATCTTGTGCAGAAACGATTTCAATTCCTTCAGCAACAATGAGTTGATGTGCTTTCTGTGCCAAAGCACGTGTACGCGTAAGTTTACTGCAGACAATTCCGTAGATGTGAAGCGATTCTTCATGAACCTCCTGCCCGTTCTTACTAGGAGTAACAATGTAGAGAGTGCCAATCGCACTGGCATACTCTTTCATGCGGGCGCGTGCCGCGCTTTCCGGAACAAGTATGCTGGGATCGTTTGAAACAAATAATACTTTCATAATTATTGAGTGAGCGCCGTCATAGTTCCCGAAATCATACCGCTAGTGCTAAACCTTGCAGACGATACTCTCGCCCCCTCTTCTAGAAGCGAGCGTAGGCGTGAGTCTTCGCAGAGGAGTCGCATGGCCCGAGCCAGGCCTGCGGTATCGCCCACATTCACCAAGATACCGTTTACTCCATCTTCTATCAGCTCTGGGTTTCCTCCGGCATTTGTAGCGATTATTGCTTTACCCTCTACAAGGGCTTCAATGAGCACATGAGAGAGTCCTTCATATGAAGAATTGAGTACGAGAATATCTGCGGCCGCAAGCGCACCGTGCGTTCCTTCTTTGTTTTGCTGACCCAAGAACAACACATCGGTACGTGACTCTCCAGCCTTTTGCACCAGTGATTGCTCGAGGGGTCCCGTACCCACGATAGCAAGTGTGGCTGGTAGTCCCTCTGCGTCCAATCTATCCATTGCATCAATAATGCCATCAATATGTTTCCATGGAACCAAGCGACCAATGGTGAGGATGAGCGGTCTGCGAACTTCAGCGAGTACGGTTGGACACACACTTAAGGCTGCGGGAGAAACTGCGTTGTATACGACACTGATACGCTCCTGCGGAATACCCCAACTGCCCACAATCTTTTGTAGATAATAGCTGGGTACAATAATCCGTGTAGCCTGTCGTGCAACGTATCGCTGCAGAGCACGCAACACTCGTACCTGAAGCGGCATGTGACGAGCCTGTATAAAAATATCGAGATCCATGGCAAGGCCGAAACGCTGTCGTCCTTGCTCCCACGCATAATCACCTACAACTTTTACATAAAAACGCTTCTTAAGGAGCTTGGCTGCGAGTGCGCTCGGCAAACCTACCGATACTGGATCAAGGGCAAGTATCGCGTCTGCATGACGAGCCGAGTGCAGGACATTGAAGAAGTACATCACATGCCGAAACAGCTTAGGGAGGTGACGAACATTCCCGAATTTCACTACCTCTACAACAGTCCCCTGCTCTGGAAGCATTGTCTCTAGAATCCGTGCATACGTCGCCGGACCTCCTGGATCCGGTGGGTAGAGAGGGGTCGCGACCAAGAGGCGCGCGCAAGTAAACATATACCTATTCTAACCCGTAAGACGACTAAAAAGTTCTTCCATGGAACCTGCAATACTTCTCCAGTTGTACCCCTCCAGAGCCTGTTTTTGGGCCTGTAGAGTGATATCTCTCACCTTCTGGGGGTTTGCGAGGATGTCCTCTACAGCCCTTACTATCTGCTCAGGACTATTAGCATCCACTGCCCAGCCGGTTGGCCGGATTCCCGGATTACGCGCCTCATCAAAAAGGAAATCACTGAGCCCCCCTTCCTGAGTAGCAATGACTGGGACACCAGCCGCCATAGCTTCGATGAAGGAATTACCCATGCCCTCAGACCGTGACGGGCGAACAAAAATATCAGTACTCGCAAGCATAAGAGGCATATCCTCGTGATCAATATGCCCCATGAATTTGACTCGATCCAATACGCCTAAGTCCTCCGAAAGCTTACGCAACATTTGCTCGTCCGGCCCAATGCCGTATACGAGAAACGAGATGTTTTTAGGTAAAAGTGGTAGCGCACGAATCACGTCATCAATTGCATTTTTGTGTACCAGTCTCGAGGTAGTCACCAAGAAAATATCTCCGGGTTTCTTTCCTAGACCTTCCTTCGTCTTCTCCATCTCATGAACATCTTGTGGTGTTGCAAAAAGCTCGATGTCTACTCCGTTTGGAATTACGTTGCTGTCTCCCGTAAAGCCCATGCGCTTCCCCCACAATAGAAGGAAGGTTGAGATAGGCTGTAACGCATCAGCCTTTCTAAACCCTTGAGCAAACAATGGCCACACCGGACGCATCATGCGTTCAATATGCTCTGTTGGGTCCCCTTCTTGAAGAGTAAGAAGATACGGCACTTCTGGATGGAGGTATTTAAAAATACCGGCCGGTATAGCTGTTGCATGTGCCATCATTGCCCACGTCATAGAAAAGTGATGCTTGCGATGGACGCTCATGGCTTTCAGCGGTGCCAGCAGCTGAAAGAGATACTTATTTAAATGGAGAGGAAATTTCTTTAAGTTCCCGATGCCTGGGCTCTTCGTTGCTAGTCCAATCCTATGTACGATCACGTTTCCAATGCGTTCATTTTTTGGGAGATGCGTATCAAACCTGGCGGTTACCATATGAAACTCGAATTCCTGTAACGGCATTCGATCTGTAATCTCCTTTATAGCTACTTCCGCCCCACCCACAAACGGATAGTACTGAAGAGAAAATATAAGAACCTTTTTCACCCCGTTAGAGGAGTGCTCCGAAGATGGTGGCACCGGGGAGGTGCTTACTTGAGTGTTCTGATGCTCTCTAACGGGGTTCATGACTGTATGCTACCAGCAATGTATTCAGATAGCCCTCGCTTACACTTCCATCCAAGCAGCTCAGTCTTTGAAGTGTCTATATTGGAACCCATGCGGTTTCCTGCAACTTCGGGCATCATTTGTATATCGCCACCAAACATCTGTGCAACTTCCAAAATGGAATAGGCTCGCTTGTCTCCGATGCCAAAGTCGTCGCCTAACCCCTGCGCACCCACTAGAAGCAGGCCATCTACGATATCCTCGACATGGGTAAAGTTTCGCTTCTGCGTACCAGGAGAGGTTACCGATAGTGTGAGGCCATGAAGTCGCTTTTGTCTAAAAATTTCTATAACCGTCCCATAGCTTCCTGCACGCTCCCCTGGTCCGTACACATTGTAGAAATAGGTAATGGCGTACGGAAGCTGGTACCACGATCCATAGTTTCGAACTAGTTCAGTGTTTGTAGCTTTCGCCCAGGCATAGGGACTTTGATCACGACCAAGTCCCCCGTCACCAAACTTGGTAGACGAGCCTGCGTACACAATTTTTACATTCCTTTTCCTGCAAAACTCGAGGACCGCACAGGTTCCGAGCTTATTTAAATCCCAAACAATTTCGGGTTCAGTAAGACTCCTTTCAACCCGCGAGTACTCTCCCAGGTGATACACAAGATCAGGAGTTTCCGGCACAAGTTCTTCGATATCTTTTGTGTGTCCTTCTCGATAGTCCACTCCGTCAACATGATTCTCACGACTACCAGTAAAGTAGTTGTCGAGGCTTATTACGCTATACCCCTCCGATCTAAGTCGAGCGCAGAGATGCGAACCTATAAAGCCGGCACCGCCGGTAACGAGAACAGTCTGAATCATAGAAATCTAAATGATAACGAGTACGGTTGCTGCAGCAACGAGAAGTCCTAAAAATGATACAGTCCACGGAGACGTAAGTAACGGAGAGAGCGAGCCCACTGACGCCCCGAGCAGTCCGGTTTTTGCCGGTCCGCTCGGGGCAATTATTTCTTTTGCATACGGTTCAGTGGCGTTAGTGTCTCCCTGAGGTATCGCATCCTCTACATGTGGTATACCGCGCGAAACCGATATAGGTTGCACAATGGGTGTCTCGTATGAGATGGAAGGAAGGGTGAGAGATTGAGGAACCACCTCTTGTACCGATATTCCTTGTTCGTACGAAGCTACGGTTTTCCCATCGGGAAATGACAAATGAACGGAGGTAGTTGTCCCAATACCCGTGATCTCGGAGGGGAACGTTACCCGTTCCCCGGGTAGCAGTGCGGTAAACCGTGGCAAATAGAAGGTCTTCTCGTCTCCAACAAGTTCCCATGAGGAAATATCCAAAATGCGTGTATCGGTATTCCGAAGCGTAATACCTACTTCGTCTACCGACACTATCTCGACAAGTGGTTTTACCACTCGGACCGTTAGCGAGCTAGATACACTACTCTCTCCCGTTGTGGCATGTATAACAACCAAGTACGCGCCGGGCGCACGGTATGCGTGTTCGGTACTTCTACCTGTTTGTGTATCTCCATCTCCAAACGACCACACCACATGCGCATCTTCGCGAATCGCCCCTTCCTCGTCATACACTCGGGCCTCAAAAGGAACTCTCGCTCCCGAAGCGAGAATACGTCCCGGACCCGCAACAATGTATATTTTTGGAATAGGTTTGGGCAAGGGTGTGGTGTTTACGAGTGCCGTTCCTCCAATACTTACCTGAGGCACGGTCGTGTCGGTTGAAGACGCTACCGGAGCCGTCGAGGTACTCGCAGACGCGGTGGCGTTCACCGCCCGTGGGGTAGGGTCAGCCGTTACCCACACGGAACCTGTTCGTTGTGGTGTTTGTTTTGTTGCGTTATCTCCTCCGATTTCACTCCAGTCGGTTCCACCCGTGACACTGTCTTCTGTCGCCCCCGAAGCATTTTTAAGAGTGAGCGTACTTCCCGCGTTTGAGAGAGCTCCACTGTAAATCTGATCAGCAGCGATACCGGACACTGTCGCATCACTCGTGCGCTCAAGAAGATAATATCCACTTCCAGCAACAGTACCCGCAAGCGAGATTGAAGGCGCTCCTGAGGACGAAACTACTGTCCATCCGGATAGACTCACCGACGTTGTGTCGGTGTTATATAACTCAAGCCATTCTGCATTTGCGGACACGGCAGTTCCCATCCAGGCAATTTCATTAATAACAACAGCCGCGTGAGCGGCTGAGGGCGCCATAAGCGCGACACTAAATAAAATAAGTCCGGTAGAGAGCTTATGCATCCTTAAAAAGAGAGCGGAGAGTCTCCTCAGGAACCTCGAAAGGTGTGGGTGAATTCTCTCGTGGTTTCTCAGGTGGTATCGATTTTGGAAAGACTCTATCTCCCTGTCCACCTTCCTTACCGACAGCTTCCTTGAGTGCGCTCTTGAGCCCCTCCTCCTTTTTACCTTCTTTCGCTTGTTTCTCTCCTTCTGCTTTTGCGATAGTTGAACGAAGAATTGCTTTCAAATCCTCTGCCGAACGCTCCTTTGGTGGTGCCGTGACTCGGTCACGCTCTGGTCGTTCAGTTCTCTCTGACGGGCGCGCTGGAGCGCGTTCCGTGCGTTCAGGTGGTCGATTATTACGAGGAGCATCTCCTTGGGGTCTGCGGGGACGCTCGTCTCTTGATTCAGAAGGGCGCGGTCGCTGCTCTGTAGGTCTGTCGGGGCGCGGGGCGTCGGTACGTGCTTTTGGTGCTTGTTCCCCCTGTACCGGCTCTGGAGGCATGAGCTCCGTGTAAATAAGGTTTTCTACCGTTGCGCGCTCGTTGCCAAACTGCGCCCGCGACGCTGCTATTACTTCGTTCTTCCAAGACCTGGCAGGTTGTTCGATAGGCGGAATAGTAACTGCCGAGAAAGGACGGGATCCAATACCATCAATCATGAGGGTCATGTACACCTGGGCAAATCCAAGATTCACTAAATCCTCCTTAAGAAATTCAGGAGAAAATACGGTCTCAAGAGTTTCTGCATCGAATGGCCCCACACGGAACGTAATAGTCGTTCCCACGTTTCCAAATACAGCCGCACGAACCTGCTCTTCCATCTGTTCTACATATTGGTGAGCAATGATGAGGTTCAAATTATACTTACGGGCCTCAGAGAGAATTTCTG
>CAZYDN010000027.1:0-6635 GCA_964646315.1 uncultured Candidatus Saccharibacteria bacterium | reverse complement strand
CAAAGCTTGTAGTGGTTACTGACGGCACAAACGGCGCATATGCCTACGACGGCACTCGTTTCCTACGTGTACCTATGTACCCGGACACTCGTGGACCATTTGAGCGCACAGGTGCGGGGGATGCGTTTGCGTCTACCGTCGTAGCAGCTCTAGCTCTTGGAAAGCCACTTGAAGAGGCACTTCTTTGGGGCCCTATAAATTCGATGTCGGTGGTGCAGGAAGTTGGTGCACAGAAAGGACTACTCACACGAGCAGCACTTGAAAAGTTATTGAACGAAGCGCCGGACACTTACGCTATAACTGAGTTTTAGTCGGTACTGAGGTGTCATCCATTTGCACGTACATCCAGTTTATATTGAGAATTGCCCGCTCTATTATCACGAGCGCGCCGATACCAAACAATGTGACGATTGCGAGTGCTGCAACGGTATTTATGCGTGGATCATGCATAAGGGCGGACTTACTTTCCTATTTCCAATCTTGCCACTTCCGCTATATGTGCACTTGAAAGTCCGTAGTGTGCGAGCAATTCCTCTGGAGTGCCTGATTGTCCAAACTTATCATCCACACCGAGTCTCGTCACCCGTACCGGATACGTAGCGCTTAAACACTCAGCCACAGCACTTCCGAAACCGCCTGCAATTTGGTGCTCTTCAATGGTAATGACTCTCCCTGTAGCGCGAGCGCACGCTTCGACAGCCTCTACATCAAGCGGCTTAACGGAAGGCAGGTGAAGCACAATACTTCCAATACCATCAGCCTCAAGAGCGCGCGCAACTTCAAGAGCTTGATAGGCAAGCGCTCCGGTAGTCATAAGAGTCACTTTTGGCGCACTGCTTCGCCAGAGTTCAATTCCCTTTCCGATGACAAACGGGGTTTCGGGAGTAGTAAACGTAGGCACGGGAGAGCGTCCAAATCGGATATAAACCGGACCAGGCATGAGTGCTGCAGCTTCTACCGCTTTCTGTGCCTCAACCGCATCCGCGGGCACAAGCACCGTCATATTCGGCAGCATGCGCATAAGACCAATATCTTCGAGCATTTGGTGCGTGGCACCGTCAGGCCCCACCGACACTCCTGCATGCATACCGCACACAATTACGTGAGTTTCGTTGAGTGCTATGGTGGTGCGAATTTGCTCGTAGTTTCGTCCTGGAGAAAACGCCGCGTAGCTCGCGATGAACGGCACCTTACCTAGAGCTGCAAAACCGCTTCCAAGCGCCGCCATATTTTGCTCTGCAATACCTACCTCTATAAATCGTTCTGGAAATTCTTTCTCAAACCACTCAGCACGCGTGGATTCTTTCAGATCTGCACACAGCACAATCACGTTCGGATCCTTCTTCCCTGCGGCAACAGTACCCAAACCAAACCCATCACGGGTAGGTTTTTGTTCTATATCTTTGCCGAACACATCGGCAACTAATTTTGCGTCGGGGTTAATCATAGACAAGATATAGCATTATCAACATTCATGAGTTTATTCAGTATACCGTTACTGGATGATGATGGAGATAACATCCGTGCGTAGCATGGCGCAGTCTTGCCGAAACTTTCCCGTAGTGTTCTCCATAACACGTACTACCAGCACTTCCTTATTCGCACAGGCAGTTCCCATAAAGGACCAGCTATTTGTGGTGATGGCGGCTGCGTCCCAATTCGCAACATAGTAGAAGTAGGCGTTCCCGCCCACGTTCATCCATTTCGGGTCGTTCGGGACTGCGCTCATATAGGTGGGCACCAGGAGCGGGGCGAGGCCTGAGTTAGGCGTGGTTGGATAGAATGTCTCGATGTACCCGCCAGGGCCAACTATAGGCGCGAAGTTATTCGCGCTCTCATACAGCTTCATGGCGAGCTCAATCTGATGTATATCACTCTGGCGCTTCGTATCGCGTGCTTTCATGCGTGCACTATTCAAGGATGCAAGCACCACAGAGGAAAGCATTCCAATAATTGCGATAACAACCAGGAGCTCGATGAGAGTAAACCCGCGACTCGCACTACGCATACTCATTAGGGACGCGACCAGCGCCAGTTCGTAATTCCGTCATAAATCGTTTTGCTTCTTCTGCTGTAGGAGGCTTGCCATGCCATTTGTAATCAAACTCTATTTCAGGCACACCCTTGCCCGGAATAGTGTGAGCAATAATCATGACGGGCTTTTCGTAAATCGATTTAGCGTCTTCAACGGCCGCTATGAATGCCCGCATATCATGTCCGTTTACTTCGAGTACATGCCAGCCAAATGCTTCATACTTATCTTTGAGTGAGTCGAGAGGCATAACATCCTCCGTCATGCCATCAATTTGAATATTGTTTCGGTCAATCACGGCCGTAAGGTTTGCGAGCTTGTATTTCCCTGCCCACATGGCAGCCTCCCACACATTTCCCTCGTTTTGTTCTCCGTCCCCCATACATACGTAGACCTGGTTCTTCTTCCCATCCATACGAAAGGCATACGCCATAGCAGCTCCCTGAGAGAGCCCTTCTCCTAATGGGCCTGAGGTTGTCTCAAGTCCAGGCAGACGAAGACGCTCAGGATGACCCTGAAGCCTTGAGCCAAATTTGCGCAGAGTGAGGCATTCTTCTAGAGGAAAATACCCTGCGTGCGCCATGGCGCTATAGACCACCGGCACGATGTGTCCGTTTGAAAGTACAAGACGGTCGCGCTCCTCCCAGCCAGGATTCTTTGGGTCGTGCTTAAGAATATGAAAATAAAACGCACTGAAAATATCACTCATACCAAGCGGCCCCGCCGTGTGTCCACTCCCGGCAGCAACCAGCATATCGAGAATCGTTTCTCGAATTGCTTCTGCTTTTTCTTCAAGTGCTTGAATGTCTTCGTCGGTGAGTGCCATTACTACTACGATACCATGCGTCTTAATTCAAGGATTGTTATAACATCCGGGTTGTCCATCATAACTAGCGTATTCGCCCTTCGCACCACTACTTCCCGAACAGTACCATTTACCATTATTTAGATACACCATAAAGGTATAGCTTGTGTTGCAGTCTGCAGTCGCTGAATATATCTTGTAGGCTCCAGGGGCACCCCAGTTATTTTCTCCAGCGTTGCTATAAATGTTTGTACACATTGCTCGGGCCTGGGTCGCGTAGTTGCCAGAAAAAATAGTGCTACACCCCTGCCCACTTTGGGTAATCCACCCATACTGAAGCTGGCAATAACTTCCGTATTCATCATAATTTAGCTCCATAGTAGTGGCGAGCTGGAATACACTCTCTTTTATAGCTGCATCTCTTCCTTTTCCGCGTGCGGTGTTCAAGGATGCAAGCACCGCCGATGACAGAAGACCAATGATGGCTATCACTACGAGAAGTTCAATAAGGGTAAACCCGCGTTGTGTATGTATCTTCGGGCCTATGCTCATACTTCTATTACTAATTTTTTACCTGTGGCATATTCTGTAATTCAGCTGGAGTTGGTTGCGGACCCTTGGGTTTAACAGAAGCGGTAATAAGAATAAATAATACGATCAGGAGAGAGAGGCCAACCACACCAAGCAACACCTTCTGCGCCTGCACATCATTCTTTGGTATTCCCGTGGCGTACGCGAGCTTCATAAACACCGAACGCTTGGGAGCGGTTGTGTTTTTGAACTGAGGCTCTTCATTAAAGGATACGTTTGCCATGCTTTGTTTACTGCATTATTAATTCCTCACATGGTTAGCACGCGAGTCTGCGCCATTACTACTACGATAGCACGCGCTAAAACCAAACCCCGCCCGCAGTCCAGAATCCATAGGCCCAACAGGTACGTCCTGGATCTACCAAGTTTGGATACCGGGACTGCACTGCGGTACAAGCTTCAGGGTTGTGCCAGATGAGTTTGTAGTCCGTACCGTTTGAATTATAGATGTAATTCTTGTCACAATCAGGTGAGTTGTTCGGAGAACGCGGAAGGCTCGGAATGTATGCGGGAGCAAGTCCTGGAATCCAGTCTGCGCCCTGATACCCCCAACAAGAATAGAGTCCGCTCCATCCGCTTGAGACTGGGTATGTGCCGTTGTTGCTAGTGGCATACAGCTCAAGTGCGGTGCGGAGGGAATGCAGGTCTTGAATGCTTCGTGTGGTACGCGCATTCAATCGTGCATTATTCAAAGAGGCCAACACTACGCTTGATAAAATACCAATAATGGCGATGACCACCAGAAGCTCAATGAGAGTAAAGCCACGTTTCATATTAGCGGATACGCGCCGGCATTGCGGCGTCCATAACTTCAGGAGTGGGGGCAGTGTCTTTGGGTCCAAAGAAAAATGGAATTGCCACCGCCGCAAGCACTAGCGCTCCTGCACCAGTCACAAGAATAGTATTGGCTTCGCGTTCGGTTGTTGCTATACCACTTCCAATAATAAGGCGGTGAAAAAAGCCTGAGCTGGAGACAGGTTGGTGGATGCTTTGTTCTTCATTGAATTCAACGCTCATGGTTTTACCAACCCGCTCCTCCTGGAGTATAAATTGCGCAAGACGAAGTGTTGCGAACAGGGTCTTCAAAGCCCCCTCCAACAGTCGTGCATTCCTTAGATGTTGGGCAATTATAGAGCATGTATTTGTAGTCGGTAGTTCCACCACCTGAATAGTAGAGGTGGCAACACGTATTACCAGAAACACTCTGATCTGGATCAGTGGGGAGTTGTGGAATAAAGCCACCAGACACTAGCCCGGGGACAGAATTGGCTGCCGTGGTTTGTGTCCACGCCGAACACTGACTATTCCAGTTGCCACCGCTGTTTGGATACTGTCCATTATTTGAGGTTGCATACAGCTCAAGAGCGTTCCTCACCGCCTGGAGATTAGTAAAGCGTTTTGCATCATTTGCTTTTGCACGTGCTGTGTTGAGTGATGCTAGTACTACTGAAGACAAAATACCAATGATGGCAATAACCACCAAAAGCTCGATAAGGGTGAAGCCGCGCTTATATATCTTGCTCATAGGTTGGAGCTGGCTTTGGCCATGCGGGGTCTTCCGGTGTTAGGGGTGTTGGCTTTGACAGGTTTCCAAATACAAAAATGCCAATTCCGACAAGGACGCAGAGACCCGCAACCCCAAGCAAGACATATTGCGCCTGCACATCATTTTCTGGTATTCCCGTGGCGTACGCGAGCTTCATAAACACGGAACGCTTGGGAGCAACAGCATTTTTATACTGAGACTCCTCATTAAACGACACACCTGACATATATCCCCAGTATACCATACCGTACGTCACCAGCCCCGGTGCGGGGCTGTGGATACAGGAACTACTCGTATATGCCGCTTTCTTCGGTCACTTTTTGCAGATCGGCAAGTGTTTTTTTGAGGTCCGGAGCCTTCCAGAGTGCCGAACCCACCACAAGACGAGACACGCCCAGCTCGAGCAATTTAGGAGCGGTCACAAGCGATACTCCGCCGTCTACCTGTACCGGAGTGTTAGGGTGCCGTTTACGAAAAAGTTCTATCGCCCGAAGAATACCGGTATCAAATGGTTCACCCTGCCTTCCCACATTACGGATTCCCATAAATTGCACGTAGTCAATCTGATCCAAATAAGGCGCAATGGTTTCTGGGTCTACGCTTGGCGGAATGGCGATACCTATTGAAAGGAGCCCCGAGGAGAATTGCTTATCATGTCCATACAAAGTTTTAAAACTATCCAGAAGCCTGGGCAGGTGCTGACTACTTGCAGCATGCACCGTAACTCGACTCGCCCCAAGCTCAATCCATGCACCTGCGGTGGTCTCTGGATTTTCCACCATCAAATCAACTTCAATCCTGCATTCACCCGCGTGAGGAATAATATCCCCTTCGGCAAGCATACGAGCGAGTTCCTGTGGCCCCGTGTCGTACGGCCATGTGGGTGGAGACGCAAATTTTCCATCGACAATGTCGACCTGCACCTCGTCTACAAGACCCGAAAGTCGCTCGAGTTTGTCGACGAGATCCTTACGCGATGCCGGCAGTATGGCCGGCACGATAATGCTCATACTCTTATATGGTATACCCACGCGACCATATGGTCGCGTGGGTACGGGGATAGGTCGATATTGCTTAGAACTTTGCAATTCTTCGCACGTGTCGCTCGTCTCCCGAAAACGGTGTTTCTATAAAAACACGCACCGCCTCCGTAGCCTCTTCCATGCTTATGAAGCGCGAGCCAATAGAAAGGATGTTTGCATCGTTATGCTTGCGTGCGAGGCGCACCACATCGTATCCATCCTCTGAACGAGCACCTTCCTTATCAAGCACTTCTGAGGCCCTCACAAGCGCGTACAATACCGCTGCGCGCGCTCCCTGCACACGGTTTGCGCACATTCCCTCTCCTTGTCCGCTACCTGCGCAAATAATACCAAGGGTGCCAGACTCGTTCGAAACTCTAAGCGCAAGAGGTGTCACGAAATCTGGATAGTCGTCTTCTGGATCAAATTCAAAAGCTCCTAAATCCTCCACGTCGTGCCCCATCATGTGTATGTGCTCGAGAAGAACGGCTTTCATACGAAGACCAGCATGGTCGGCTGCAAGATAGATTTTCATAATGCGAGATACCAATGCTAACTAAGTTCACTAAGCGTTTCCAGCTTTAATCGCGTGCTCAACTAGTGTGTGCGTGTACCCTGCTTCGTTGTCGTACCACGCAA
>CAZYDN010000026.1:4066-7394 GCA_964646315.1 uncultured Candidatus Saccharibacteria bacterium | reverse complement strand
TGCATCGCGGTCAGGTTATCGCGAAGCCGGGATCCGTTGCTCCTCGTACTGACTTTGAGGCTGAGGTATACATCCTCGGTAAGGACGAAGGCGGTCGCCACACTCCATTCTTCTCAGGCTACAAGCCACAGTTCTACGTTCGTACTACGGACGTGACAGGCGAAGTAACCCTTCCAGAAGGAAAGGAAATGGTTATGCCAGGTGACACTGTTACCTTCAAGGTAAAGCTCACTGCTCCTATCGCGCTTGAGGAGTCTCAGCACTTCGCAATCCGTGAGGGTGGCAAGACTGTCGGTGCAGGTGTTGTGACGAAGATCGTTGCATAATCCTCTCTAACTTCTTACTCGTATGGCTACAGCCGCTAAAGCGAAAAAGAGTGTTGACGCCGCACAAGCGACGGAGCCAAAGCTTCGCATTCGCGTGCGTGCGTACGAGCACAAGATTCTTGATCTCTCTGTGAAGCAGATTATGGATACTGCGAACCGCTTCGATGCGAAAATCGTAGGACCTGTACCTCTTCCGACCGAGATTAAGCGTTGGACCGTGAACCGCTCTACGTTCGTTCACAAGGACGCACGTGAGCAGTTCGAGATGCGCATCCATAAGCGCCTTATCGATATTCTTTCGCCAAACGCGAAAGTAATCGAGGCTCTTACGAACCTAAATCTTCCGTCTGGTGTTACCATCGACGTGAAAATGGTGTAAGCTCAAAACGGACAACAAAAAACAAAAAGCGCCCCGTACGGGGCGCTTTTTGTTTTCACTTGAGCTTCATCTGCTTAGAAACATGACAGAATGTATGAAAGAAGTATAAATAGCCGGGCTATAATTGCACCATGTACTATAGACAAAGCGCTTATGGATTTACACTTATAGAACTATTGGTGGTTATTGCCATTATCGGTTTGCTATCTTCGGTAGTACTTTCTTCTCTCAATACGGCCCGGGGCCGTGCACGCGACACTCAGCGTATTTCTGATTTAACAGAAATCAGAAAGGCGCTTGAACTTTATTACGACAGCAATAATGCATATCCAAGTACAGGCTCTCTTGGTACGACGTATTGGGATCCTGGATGTCAGAAAGACCCTATCGCGCCAGACCAGAAACTTGAACAGTGGGTGTCGGGACTTGTACCTGCCTACATTCCCTTCTTACCCAAAGACCCACTTCCAAAAGATCAAGCGCGCAATTATGGCAATCCAGCTGCGTGTTACATGTACGCAAGCGATGGACAAGGATATGTGCTCTCCGCGTGGGCCACGGTGGAGTCAGGGCGAAATACCACGAAACTCTACAGTAGAGCCGGATTTCGAGAGACGAGCATAACGGACCAGAACTATCTTTGTAATCACCCAAATATCGGTAATTCGTCTTCAGGCGACTACTACCAGTATTCTTTTACGATTACCGGCGGGAACATTTCTTGCACGTGGTGATTGACATATAAAGTATTTAGATTTATAATAGTAGATAGATCAATTATCGCAGACGGGGGAAGACTCATGATTGCCACAGCCGGACCGGCTGCCGCGCGCAGTCGTGAAGCAGAAAAACTGCTCGAACGATTTCTTCAAAACAAAAAACTTGCCAGCGAGCTTACGAAGAGGTCATATCAGAACTCCGTAGGTTGCACGATTGTTGTTGCGAGACAGCGCGATACGTTTATGCAGGCAAGATGCCCAGAGCAGGCAGTCACGCTTCACCATGTGGGACAAGCCAATACTTCGGTAAAAGGTATTCGAGCTCGTCTTGCCTACAATGCTGCGATGAATCTGCGAGCAAGCTTGAACCCAGGTCTTCGCCGAACTCGCACAGAGCCGGGCAATACCTCGCTTGATTCCGTGAGCGCGATTAAGACTTCTCGGCATATTGTTGCAATCACCGGCCTTGGTGATCCCGACATGAACGAATTGTTTGCGATTGTTTTTTCCTGCCTCTTGAATGAGCTCACCCGCGAACAGCTCATCGAGCTGTGCGTTGAAACCAGAAACAAATGGATTGTTGAGACTCCTGGTAGAAAACAGAACGAGAAAATCCTCGACTGCTAACATGCACCTTAATACCAACCGGACGCTTCGTGCGCCCGGTTGCTTTTTAATGGAATTCTTTGCGTTCGGTACTCATCGGGAGTATTCTCACAATCTGGTCTTTGTTTGAAAGGAATTGACGTGGTTGATGTGCCTCGTGCGCCGCCCACCGTAGAGCGGCAAAAGGAATACAATACCAATCACGGGGTCGGAATGGCTCTCTACCCTAACCCGGGTCACTTCAGAGATTACGAGCCGATGCCTCAGCTTGCGAGCAAAATTGAATGGTGCAAAAAATCTCTTCGTTGGAGAAGTAAAAGGACTCGCAGATATGTGAATCCGCACCTAATTTCAAGCGAATAGGAAAAGGAAAGTTGTACATGAAGTGGTTCAGCAAGATTAAAGTGCACAGTATCGAGGAGTTAAGGAGAGGTTGGTGGAGAGAGCTGCTGCAGATAAACATCAGTATCAGCAATCTTCAATACGAAACCTACCGACTCCCCCTCAATTCTCATGTCTATCACGAGCTTCGCGCTCAGATTTGGCGACAGAGACACAAGCTGCACGCCCTGGCGCGAAAGCTCCAGATGGATGAGGCGGGGGCCGAACTGCCCGTTCGGAGAAACAAGTTTGGGGATCTCCCCGATATACCAGAATGGCTCCTTCGTCGTGAAGTAGCTTAAGCACCTTCTAGCACCGCGAGCCTCTGGCTCGCGGTCTTATTTATTTAATTGACACTCATTAATTTCATGTAAATGTACTAGTGGGCGGGGCTCTGGTTCAGGAGTTACCAAATGATCGTTATCGAACAGCCGGGGGGCGAGCACTACACCATCAGACCTTGCGATATTGCACTTGAACCTGTTTCCGGAGCCGTAGAAGCCCGAGCATTTGGATTCAATTTTATCGACAAGGCGGCAGGGTATCTGATTCGTTTTTTCCAAGACAGAGGAGCCTGGATTTTGTTCGACGAGAACGAACTTAAGGAATTCCTTGCCGCGAATAACTTACCCTCCGACTGCCCGCTCTATGGCCTCCATGGCACTTGGCAGGGAGATGAGGAAGAAGATGATGATTCAGACCCGTGGTATGACTCCGCGGAAAAGTACGTGTCCAGGACCGCAGAAGGTGCCTATGCCGTCACGGACCTGTTCATCGAACGGTGCAAGGGTACGGCCTAACAGCCTACTAAGTACCGAACTAATAAGGGGACCATGCGCCTAACCGCCATGGTCCCCACTTTATTTGCATTTCCAAACCAGTCCCTGTATAGTCCTTAAGTTGCTATGTACGGCGCC
>CAZYDN010000026.1:0-3966 GCA_964646315.1 uncultured Candidatus Saccharibacteria bacterium | reverse complement strand
ATTTGCATTTCCAAACCAGTCCCTGTATAGTCCTTAAGTTGCTATGTACGGCGCCATTCGGGCGCCAGACCAATGGCCGGGACGCCCAAAAGGGGTGGAACGCGCTATTGATTAGCGCGATTTATTTTTATCTCATGAAATTCATCCTCGCTCGTAAAGGTCGCATGACTCAGATTTTTGATGAGTCTGGTCGCGTATACGCTGGTACTATCGTACAGGCAGGTCCTGTCGTGGTTACTCAGGTGAAGGATGTTGCGGGTAAGGATGGATACGCTGCTGTGCAGGTTGGATTCGAGGAGCAGAAGCTTTCTCGTGTAAATAAGCCAGAATTGGGGCACACCAAGGGAATTGGCTACAAATTCCTTAAGGAATTCAAGACCGAGGCAGGAGAACTTACTGTTGGAAGCGAAATCAAGGCTGACACCTTCGCAGAAGGAGACAAGATTGTTATTGCTTCTACTTCTAAGGGTCATGGCTTCGCAGGTGTGGTTAAGCGTCATGGATTCCATGGAGGTCGCCGTTCACACGGTCAGAAGCACTCTGAGCGCGAGCCAGGTTCTATTGGTGGCGGTGGTCGTGCCGGAGGCCGCGTGGCTAAGGGTATGCGCATGGGTGGACGCATGGGAAATGACCGCGTAACTATTAAGAATCTTAAGGTTCTTAAGGTAAACGCACAGACAGGCGAGATGATTATTTCCGGCGCAATTCCTGGAGCTCCAGGCGCACTCGTCGAGATCATGTCGATGTAATTTTAATACTTATGGCTACTGCAAAGAAAACCGTCGCGAAGAAGACCGCACCTAAGAAGGCCCCAGTTATGGGAGCTCTCGAGGCGCCTCTTTACACAGCTGCTGGAGCAACTGCAGGTTCTATAAAGCTTCCCGAGGAACTCTTCGGTGTTTCTTGGAACTCAGACCTTGTTCACCAGGTAGTTACTGGTATGCAGGCAAACGCTCGTCCTGTCACCGCGCACACCAAGTTCCGTGGTGAAGTAGCAGGAGGAGGAAAGAAGCCATGGAAGCAAAAGGGTACAGGGCGCGCTCGTCACGGTTCTACACGCTCTCCAATTTGGAAGGGTGGAGGTGTTACTCATGGTCCACGCGCTGAGAAGGATTACTCAGTAAAGATTAACCGCAAGATGCGTATTGCTGCGCTTGCTACTATTCTTTCGCGCAAGCACCGCGATGGTGAAGTTATCTTTGTTGATAAGCTCGCATTCGCAACTCCTGCTACAAAGGAGGCTAAGGCAATCATCGTAGCTATCGCAAACGCTTCAGGAAAGGCGGAGCTCGCAACGAAGCGCCGGAACGCTGCTGTTGTAGCTTTCTCGAAGAAGGACCTTGTAGCGGAGAAGTCATTCCGCAACATTGGTAGCCTTACTCTTGAGGAGGTTCGCAACCTAAACCCTGTTGATTTGGTGACCAAGCGCTTCCTCATTATTGAGAATCCTGCTGAGGCACTTCCTCTTCTCTCAGTGCGCCTCGCTAAGAAGCCTAAGGCCGCATAACCGAATTACGTATGGCACTCTTTTCATCCAACTCAAAGAAGACAGTAAAGAAGGCAGCGCCTGCTAAGGCTCGCGGTGTGCTTGCAGCGGACGACGCTCGTCTTGCAAACGTACTCAAGCGCCCTTGGTTCAGTGAGAAGGCTCTTATCGGAACTGAGAACGGGGTATACACCTTCGAAGTGCTTCCTGCAGCCACCTCTACCGATATCGCAAACGCTATCGAGAAGGCATACGGGGTAACTCCAGCACAGGTTCGTCTCGTGAACCTTCCTGCAAAGAAGGTAGCGCTTCGTGGCCGTCGTGGAATGGGTACTCGTGCTCGTCGTCACAAGGCGTATGTGACTCTTAAGAAGGGAGACACCATAAGCTTTGCTTAATGCGCTAGCAATTTACGTATGAAGTCCTACAAACCAACCAGTCCAAGTCGCCGAAACATGACCGTCGTCACGTACCGTGGCGTACTTACTCCAGGCGTAAAGCCACACAAGCCACTTCTTTCAAGCAAGAAGCGTCAGGGTGGTCGCAACAACTCGGGTCGCATTACTGTGCGTCACCAGGGTGGTGGTCACAAGCGTCAGCTTCGCGATATCGACTTCAAGTACAACAAGATTAATATTCCTGCTCGTATTGAGACGATTGAGTACGATCCGTACCGAACCGCTTTCGTAGCCCTTACGGTATACGCAGATGGAGAGCGTCGCTACGTTCTTGCTTCAAAGGATATGAAAGTTGGCGACACTTTTCTCGTGTCTGAAAATGCTCCAATCAAGACAGGCAACCGTCTTCCCCTTGGAAAAATTCCTTCTGGAACCTTTATCTACAACATTGAACTTCAGCCTGGAGCAGGCGCTCGCCTCGCTCGCTCTGCAGGTAACTACGCAGAAGTAGTGGCGCACGACGCTGGATACGCACAGATCAAGCTTCCTTCGTCTGAAGTACGCAAGGTAAACGAGCTCTGCTGGGCATCTATCGGTGCAGTAGGAAACGAAGAGCAGCGTCTCGCAAACTGGGGTAAGGCAGGTCGCAGCCGTTGGCTCGGTATTCGCCCTACAGTTCGTGGTACTGCGATGAACCCAGTGGACCACCCACACGGAGGTGGTGAAGGTAAGCAGGGTCGTGGACTCCGTCGCGCAAAGACCATGTGGGGCAAGCCTTCAGGTAAGGGTCAGAAGACTCGTACTCCGAAGAAGTACTCAAACAAGCATATTGTTTCTCGTCGCAAAGTCGGCAAGAAGGGATAAACAAAAAGACTCGCAGATGCGGGTCTTTTTGTTTATCTAGATACGTGAAAGGCCCGCCTAGGATAGCGGGCCTCCCTCAAATTACTAGAAATAGGGTTTGAGGAGTCGAAGGTTGAGCCAGACGCTCTCGAGCCACAGGAGAAAACGATTCCTCGGGCTGACGAGATAGTTGGCGTCCAGGTATTCCTCCATGGTGAGACCCCGGTCTCGGGCATTCTTCTCACCAATTTCTCGAACCTTTGCCATCAGTTCGGGGCGAATCGGCGGCTCTCGGTGTCCGTCACAGGCAGCATCTTCGCACATAGTTGTCTCTCCCGTAGTGCTTCTGCTGTCACAGTAGCACTAAAACAAAAGCGTGCACCACCCCGGGTGCACGCTTTTGTTTTAGCGAATCAATATTCTACTTCGTGTACTCAGGGCGCAAATCCTTAAGCTCGCTCGTAGGAATCGGCAGGAGAATCATGCCCAAAACATACGGACCAATTTGGTAGGGAGGGAAGAGAAGTACAAGATTATTGCCCTCAAAATAGAATGACTGGAATGCATCAGCTTCCGGAAGTGTTCCGCTCTTTATGTAGTCGGTATCTACGGCTGAAACCTCAAGATTCACCATTTTAGCTATCATAGGAGGAAGCATGCTCCTCGACTTTTCCGAAAGTGTTTGCAGATATTTGGCGTTTGGCAGAAACACATCTCCAAGCTCAAGTACGGCTCCCGAAGTCTTATCAAAGGTAAAGGTTCGGTAATACGTGTTTGGATGGGCGCCTCCGGTATCAGCGTACATCTGGTAGACGTAGGAAAGGGTGCTCTTGCTCTCGTGAGTGGTGTACTCGATACCCAGGGCGTATTTGCGCTGGTCGAGCCCCTGCATCTGAATATCGTCGTGTGTGAGGTTCGCAAAATTACCATTATCCTTAAAACGAGCGATCTCCTGCTCTACAAAGGTCTTCATGGTAAGAACTGCGGCTTGGTCCGCCTGTGCGCTCGCACTTCCTGAAAGCGTTGTAGTTGTTGGATATGTTGCCTTTACGGTGTAATACGTAGCATCTTCGTCGAGAGTGACAGGCTCAGTTGCTGCCGGGGTATTTGTGGTAGTTGGAGCTTTTACCGGCGCAGGAACGCTAATCATGTACCAGCCCAAAAGAACAATGAGAATAAGACCTAGAATAATAGCAGGGAGGAAAGGTTTGATGCGTTCAGTCATATAGGGAAAGTATA
>CAZYDN010000025.1:0-7688 GCA_964646315.1 uncultured Candidatus Saccharibacteria bacterium | reverse complement strand
GCATTCATTACCTACCAGCCACTGCGGACTGAGGTTTGGGCGAGTGACTATTTTACGGTTCCTGAGAATGCACGGGTGTACGAAATCTTACCCAGAGCGTCTCTTGATCCACGAGCAGAAGTAGCGCAGGCTCGGGATACCGTTGAGAATCAACCCACAGCCATATTCCTTCCTGGACGCATGTTTGACGTGCTGGGCACCCGCCTAGGCCAGGGTGGTGGGTGGTACGACAGGTTCCTAGCAGATGCCCCTGTGGAATGGATTCGGGTTGGGTTTTGTTTTGATACTCAGTTTTCTGACACCCCGCTCCCTCGCCAGGCGTGGGACGAGCCCGTCGATTTGGTGTGCGTTGTAGACCGGGGTACCGGAGTCCTCACCACACACGAAACACGTGCACGACTTGAACCATTTGGTACGCTGTAACTATGCAAGAACACCTCATTAGTCTCGTGGTAGCAGTGGGCCACGACCGCGTCATTGGGAAAGACAACGGCCTGCTCTGGCACCTTCCAGAGGACCTAAAACGCTTCAAGGAGCTCACCAAAGGCCATCCGGTTATCATGGGCCGTAAAACCTGGGAATCGCTCCCAGAGAAGTTCCGACCACTCCCCGGTCGCACGAACATTGTAGTAACCCGCAGCGGTTGGTACGAAGCGGCAGGCGCCATAACTGCTTTCTCCTTTCCAGAAGCACTCTCACGCGCCAAGGAAGCTGAGGGTAGCGCGGAAATATGTGTGATTGGCGGTGGCGAAATATATCGCGCAGCGCTTCCTTTTGCGTCTCGCATCTATCTCACACTTGTAGACGACGCCACTCCAGGCACCGTCACCTTCCCCGAGTATCCAGATTTCACAAAAGAAATTTCGCGCGAGGCTCGTGAAGAAAATGGTATTCGTTACGAGTGGATTACCCTTGAGCGTCCGTAGCGCTTCCTCCCTTCTTCCACGGTAAGCGGTTCATAAACGGAGCAAACAAGTCTTCGTTCATATCAAACGTAAACGAATTGAACTGGTCCCTTCGCTCCACCTGCACTTCCCTTACATAGGGAGCATTACGAATACGCACGAGAGGGGTTTGTTCGTTTGCTTCTCCCATCGAGAGCACCGCTGTGGCCGCAAGTGAATCTGGAACATTGGTTTGACTTCCTCCCGAGGGAAATCCCAACAAGTCGGTTCGCACTCGCCCGTCGTAAAGGGGCTCGAATCCGGCCCACGCAAGCGCAACACCCACAACTCCCCGCCTAAGAAACACACTTCGAGAATCGGTGAGCACCACGTACAGGTGCTCACGCTTGTATGTCTGCTTGAACCAAGCAAGCAGCTCTTCTGCGACCTTCATGGGATTCTCTGGCCACAGAACAAAATGTTCCGCAAAGGGGTCGATGCCGGCGCTTGGCATGAGCAACCCTTCAGTGATGGTGTGCATCACATACCCGCCTGGCACTTCACTGCGCTCAAGATACAGCTCTGCCTCCTTCCGAATGAGATCGTCTTTTTCAATACCAGCTGCTGGCACGCAGCGCCCCTTCCAGATACTCACCACCTTAGAAGAAATAGCGACAACGTCATGCTCTTCAAGCGTGAGCGAAGAAGCTTCTATTTTTGCAAGAAGATCGTCCTTTGGCGGTACGAGCGTGTCTACCTGAAATGCAGTTACTTCCATGAGTCTGATTCTACGTGGCTTGGTGTAAAAGAAAAACCGCCCACTTTCGTAGGCGGTTTTTCTAAACGTCGTATTACTTAATTTCTACTCCCATGGAGCGGGCAGTACCCTCAACCATGCGCTCTGCAGCCTCGATAGATCCAGCCGTAAGGTCAGGCATCTTGGTTTCAGCAATCTCACGAACCTGAGCCTTTGAGAGTGTTCCTACCTTAGCGAGTGGAGCCTTGCCTGAACCCTTCTCTACGCCAAGTGCCTTAAGGATAAGGCGAGGCATAGGAGACACCTTAAGGATGAAGGTGAAGGTGCGGTCGTCATACACAGTCATTTCAACTGGAATGATGATACCTGGCTTGTCCTTGGTCTGCTCGTTGAACTTGTTGACGAAGTCACCAATGTTAACGCCCGCAGGTCCAAGCACGGTACCAACAGGAGGAGCTGGGGTAGCCTTGCCGCCTGGGATTTGGAGTTTGATCTTTTTTACTACTTTTGCCATGTCAGTGGAATGTATCCTAAATAATGCTTCGGGTCAATTTTCGTTCTTCGTCGCAATTTTGGCGCGGGAAGACCCGCCAAAATTCGACATAAGGAAACTTATCAATCAGCAAGCTGATTAGAGTTTCCTTATTTGCAAAAAATCGAGCTCGACAGGGGTCTCGCGACCAAACATAGCAACGAGCACCTTTACCTTGCCTCGTTCCTCGTCTATCTCCCCAATCTTACCCTCGAGATCCTTGAAAGGACCGTCAACGATAACCACAGGATCGTCCTTAACGAGGTCGATGCGGTGCTTTGGCGCTTCCTGATCCATGCGCTTCATGAGGGTAGATACCTCACTTTCTTCCATAGGCACTGGAGTTGTTCCAGAACCCACGAAACCTGTAACGCGAGGAGTGTTACGCACCACGAACCACGAATCCTCGTCCACAATCATACGCACAAGGATATAACCCGGGTAGATCTTCTCTTCTTCAACAATGCGCTTACCTCCCTTCACGCGAATCTTCTTTTCGGTCGGAACAACCACATCAAAGATTTTGTGCTCCATACCGAGAGACTCGATACGTTGCTTGAGGTTTCGCTCAACCGCATTCTCATACCCAGCGTAGGTATGGATGGTGTACCAGCGGGGCTCGCTGTTACCGGCGTCTTCTGAGAACTGAGGGGCAGTCTTTGTGTCCATGCTAGTGAGAGTGAAAGAAGGACTAATAGCCCGAAACAAGACGGTTTACTACACCCGTGAAGATATAGTCGAGTCCAGCGATATACAACGCAACAAACGCCGAAATCAATATAATGATGACGGTGTGCACAATTGCCTGGTTCCTGTTTGGCCAGACCACGTGTTTAAGCTCGCCCCGTACGTTCTTGAGATAGCTGATGAGTGCGCGCATATCTATGGCTCGTATTACGTCTCGTAAATAAAAAAGCCCTGCGGGCCTTTATGTATTCACTATGATACCGCACTCTGGTCAAGAGTCAAACGAAGAAAACCTACCCTAAAAGGGTAGGTTTTCTTCTGCACGTAATCGTTTGGGTGATTTTGGCGTATCTTAGCGAATTTCGTAGGTAACTGACACACTCACCGTAGTCTTATTCTCGCCTGTGGGGAGAGACGGGGCAGACTCAACGCGAGCGTCCATTGCTCCTCCCGACTTCATGTTGGCGGTATACATCATTGGTTGTGGGTATCCGTTGTTGCCTTCGGAGTAGCTTATGACCCGACCGAGACGCACGCCAAGTTGCTTGGCGAGCACCTTAGCCTTGGTACGAGCTTCGTCTATAGCTTGCTCACGAGCCTGTGCCTTCGCAGCATCCTCGTCGTCCACCATAAAGTTTGGTCCGGAGATGTTCTGAACACCAAGTGTGCCCAGAGCCGCGAGAGTATCTCCTGCCTTGGCAGTGTCTCGAACCTTCACCTCAATAGACTGTGAGACGTCGTAGCCAATAATTTTCGGACTGCTTGTCACAACCGTAGTACAGATCATTCCCGGGCCGCATGGCTGCGAGTAGTCATACTTTGGAGAAACGTTGTAACTCACCGTTTTCACATCCTTATCTGCAATACCAATTTTCTTGAGTGCCTCAATAGCGGCGTCGGTCTTCTTGGTTGCAGAGTCCTGTGCGGCCGCAACGGTTGTAGCTGACTCCGTTATCGTAAAGCTAATCTGCGCGACATCAGGGACGAGAGATACTTCCCCCTTCCCTTCTACCGTGATTGCGTTTGTTTGATCGAATTGACCCTTACCAAATGCGGCATCCCACGTCTTTACGAGCAAGAAGAGCGAGAGGAGTACGAGTACAGAAAGTACGGCGTAACGAATCATTTTGTTTCCCATTAATTCATTCATAACAACGATTTAGATGTAATAACGCCTTGTGAGCGGGATATAGAAAGTATATCACTGGTGACTATGACGGTGTGGAGTTCCTTTCCTTTCTGGGAGCCCGTACTTGGATAACACCAGCACTGCAATGAGCGTGGTTACGGGTACGGCCAGAATAAGTCCGATGCTTCCGATCAAAATGCGAATAATTTCTGTAGCGAGCACCTCTGCATTCACCAAATATCCAAGCGACGCCGAGGCCTTGCTAAAGAGAAGTAGGAGCGGTAGCGATGCACCAACATACGCGATAGCCAGTGTGTTCACGAGCGCTCCGATATGCTCTCTTCCAATACGCATTGCACGGGAGAATATCTCACGTCCCGGTAAGTGCTCTCCGGCGCGCATGAGCTCTTCTACAGCAACCGCTTGCCCTATGGCACTGTCGTAGAGCACACCCAAGAGTCCTATGAGAATACCTCCGAGCAAAAGTCCTACGAGATCAATAGCTCCATTGAACTGGAAGTGTACATAGGTAATTTCCTCAGAGGTATAACCGGAAAGATGTCCCATATCCACTGAGAGCCACGCAAGAAATCCTGTCACGATCACCGTGGTTATCATCCCTATAACTGCAGCCGTAGTTGTGCGATTAACTCCGTGCGTAATGTATGAACCCGCAATGATAATGAGTGATGCGGTACCTATCGCAACCAGAAGGGGTGAGTGTCCTGCCGCAATACCAGGGAGCAGCACGTAGATGATGAGCAACAAACTTCCCCCTAAGGAGATTAGTCCACGAATCCCTTGCCGCCCTCCAACGAGCACCGCGAGCGTCACAAAAATAATCAGTAGGCCGACGAGTACGGGTAAACGGTAGGGATCTGCCACAGCGTAGTACTCGCGCCCTTCGGTTGGGCTTACGGTGTGACGCAGAAAGAACGTGTCCCCCTCCTTAAGCTGAGTGAAGTCATTTGTGAAAGTAACAACACTTCCCTTTGCAGACCCCGAGAGCACCTCGGCAGTTAGTTCTTGTTTTTGAGACTGAACGCTTGTACCAGGCAAGTCTTCTATCGAAGAGGCACTCACGGTAAGTACTTTTGCTTTCTCAAGGGTTTCGGTGTCCGGCGCTAGTTGTTGTGCATACGTGACTCCGGAAGGAAGAAATATTCCCAAAACAATTACAGCTCCAATAAGAAATTTGCTAATCATATTTGTTTTTTGCACAGGATGCGCAGACGCCAAAGAACTCGAGAGAATGTTCGGTGATTCGAGCAAATCCAGAAGCCTTCTGAACACGTGAATCTATGCCTGCCGGAAGACATGCATCTATGTCTTTAATAGTGCCACAGGAAGTACACACGGCATGATGATGGTGTTCGGTAGCCGCCTCATATAACGCGCGCCCTTGAGACAATTCAATTCGCTTCGCGAGGCCCGCAAGCACAAACGCATCCAGAACTCGATACGCGGTGGCAAGGTCGCAGGCTCCGCGCGCAGCCTTGGTGAGTGCTTCTACAGAAAGCGGACCCTTCGAAGAAAGAAGTGCTTTTAGTAGTGCTGTGCGCTGGGGCGTTGCACGCAACCCAAGACTACGTAGCTGATCAGCTGCAGAGAGTAGGTGAGCGGACTGCTTCATTCCCCCATCATACGCGACTATGTATTCTTTTCCACATGCGAATCATTTGCATGTAAGAAAAAACCGTGTAGTGTATATGACTATGGAATCACTCAGTTACATTTTTCCCGCCTTGATTGCTATTGCGCTTGTTAGCGCGGTTTCGCTTATCGGTATCGCCACACTCGGGTGGCGGGAATCGGTCGTGCGCAAGTTACTCTTTGTTCTTCTTTCTCTTGCGGCAGGAGCGCTCCTTGGTGATGCATTCATACATCTCATACCAGAGGCGTTTGACGGTGCCTCGAATCCATTGACCGTTTCCCTTCTGATTCTCGGTGGCTTCTTCTCTTTTTTTATACTTGAGAAATTCTTGAACTGGCACCACGTCCATGCGGACGAGCCATTGGACGCGAGCGAACATGCACGAATACATCCGGTAGGACATCTCGTTCTGGTGTCTGATGGTATGCACAACTTAATCGACGGCGTTGCTATTGGAGCCGCGTTTATGGTCTCCCCTGCGGTAGGCATTGCTACGACTGCCGCGATCCTATTACATGAGATTCCACAGGAAATTGGCGATTTTGCGCTTCTCCTTCACGCTGGTTTTTCTCGTACCCAGGCCCTCTTTATGAACCTCTTCTCAGCGCTTACGGCGTTTCTCGGTGCGGGACTCGCGTTTGTGCTTGGGGGATTCTTTGAAAATGCAGCCCCATTTATCGCCGCATTCTCTGCAGGTATGTTTATTTATATTGCCGCATCTGATCTTGTACCAGAATTACACAAGACATCTGAGCCCAGAAAGTCGTTCACGCAGCTCGTGGCAATCGGTGTTGGGATTCTGGTGATGGCAGCTCTTCTCGTACTCGAATAGCTACAGGGTGCTTTGCAGATTCGAAAGCAAGGTTTGTAGCGCCTTGTGTTCAGGGAGCCCATCTACCTTAAGCGTAGGGCTTGTCCAATCATTCACATCTTTTTCGAGGACTTCAAACTTGAGCACATCTTTTTCTCGAATGAGGTAGTACGCACTGTGAACCTGTCCCTCAAATCGTTCTATAACAGCCGTCTGATATGTTTTGCCATTTATGATAACTGGCTTGAACTCCTGCATAGACTTGGCGTTCATGCCTGAGGGCTCAAACATGGTGTTTGTAATAACAACGTCCTCTCCCTTCTTCCCTTCTGGAATTGCGTAGTGGCGGATAATGATTGAGTGAGGGACCGGTCCCTTAGAGAGTTTGTCGAAGACCGCGCGCAGGGTTTCGTCTGCACCAATGGCGTCAGCATTTGCTACGTATCCTGTTGGAATTACGAAAGCAATGTGTATCGCAGTATCTTCGGCATTAGGAAGTTTGCAGGGAGCAAACGCGCAGTCAGGGCCAGACCTTCCTACAGAGGTTCCATCAGGGCAGATTTTTGCTTCCATCGTACATGCGGTTTCGGTTGGGGTAACAATTACGGCCGGGCGCTCAAGCGCGTTTCTGTACATGAATCCACCAATACCAAGCACTACCAATATGACCACGAGCGCAAAGAGTTGTTTCATAGATTAAATGTTTATTTCCTTTTCGGGAGATTTGAGCGTGTCTCTAATTTCTTCAAGTACTTGAAGTTCAGCACTCTTCTCTGCTGGCGGAGCGGTACCATCCTCTTGTTCCTTCTTCGCGGCGGCGGCCAACTTGTTCATAGCCTGAACAAGCAAGAAGAGCGCAAACGCCGTAATGATAAAACTTATGAGAGCTTGAATGAATAAGCCGTATTGAATAGAAGCGTCAGTGGTTGGAATACTGATTGCAAGATCGCTGAAGTTAATACCCCGAGTAAGCAGTGACAGTGGTGGGGTTATAACATTCGTTACGAGTGAAGTGGTAACGGCATTGAATGCGGCTCCAATTACCACACCGATTGCCAGGTCGATGGCATTGCCTCTAAGGGCAAATTTCTTGAATTCTTGTATGAAGGATTTCATGATGGGTAGTATATCGCGAGTAATGAAAAATGAGAGAGGGAGAGAGAACCGGCGATTACGCCATTCGCCCGCGAGTCTGCGCCTCGTCGTCACTCGGCTTGCTCTGGGCACCGCCTCG
>CAZYDN010000024.1:6578-9997 GCA_964646315.1 uncultured Candidatus Saccharibacteria bacterium | reverse complement strand
CTAGGCCCGTAACACGTTCTCCCTCGCATATCTCGAGTACGTCGCCCTTGTAGGCATCTAGGTGGCTTCTAAGGGCTTCTGCGAGCTCACTGCCCGCTATCTTTACGGTCCCAATCCAGTTCTCAATGCCGTCAGAAACCGTAGATTGCCCGCCAACTTCCTCAGTGAGTAGTACGGTCTTCACTCGCTTGCGTGCTGCGTATACTCCAGCACTGATTCCTGCGGGCCCGCCGCCAATAATGATGAGGTCGTTCATAGTGTGAGCAGTATACCAAACTCAATATTACAACGTGTGGACAGACCAAAACCTAAGTTGCGTGTTACGCGTAAAAGAAAGTGCCGTCCGAGGTTAGTCGGACGGCTGTCTTCTAGAGTGTGCGATACCTTCTTGCGCCGGTCCACTCGTCTCCTTCTGCCTTGGGATAGTCGTACCAGCCACGAGCGCACCAGTTGTCCATCATATGACAGAACGCGGCGAGCTCGTTCATGACGCGACGCTTACTGCTGTAGTCTTTGTACTCGCCTTCGACATAGGTCAGGCCGTTCAGTTGCTCTGGAGTGAGACTGACACCGTATTCGACAAGTTTCGCTTCGCGGAACGCTTTGAACTCTTCCTTGGTGGAGAGTCCTTCGCGGTTGGAGGCGCCTCCTGTTGCGTCAACGAGAATGCGCCAGGGCTTCTCGAGGTCGTGGAGGAAGAAGACTAGTAGCGCATCCGAAAGCGAGAACGGTAGAGGCCTGCCAAACGACACCATGAACGGATACAGGTGGTGGCCAAAGTTCATGCCGTCCGTGATGTGGTCGATGTAGCCTCCGTCCCACGTCTGGTGGTTGTGGGTGGAGCCGCGTGCCACTTCGAAGAGTGAGCGGTGCTCGGTCAAGATGCGCTTACAGGCGCTGCGATTAGGTTCGTCGATGAGGTCGATGAGACTATCAAGCGTCAGGTAGTCAGGCGTTTCGCCCATGGGTCAGTTCCTTTCAAAGAGCTGATTTTACCCTACTACGTATCACTAAGATCTCAAATCAAATCTTCTAACTCCCGGAGCGAGTGTGTTCGAAAGGGTGCGCTAAACCGCAAGCAACCGAAGAATAAAAAGCTGATAATGAAAAACCGCATTAGCGAATGCGGTCTACGGTTTTTCATGTATTGGCGATTATATTCTTCGTGTGCCCTGAAGGACGGGCTGCGCATCTCTTCGAACACGCGAGCGACTACTTTTTGTGACGCTTCAAGAAATTTGGAATCGCACCCCACGCATCATCCTCTTCTTCCACAACCGGAGGGGTAATGGTTTTGGCTGGCTCTTCACGACGCTGTGGCTGAGCAGTTACCACCGGTTCCTCGCGACGAGGCATATCAATGGTCGGAGCTGGAGCTGGAGTAGCTGCAGGCTCTGGCTCAGGAGCAGGAGTTGGCTCTGGTGCACGAGGAGCTACGTCGTTATAAATCTTTCCGCGCACCTCCGTCTTTTCAGGAATAGGCATAGCGAAGAGGGAGCGCTCAATCGTGCTTGGAAGTGCACCTTGTCCTTCGCCTTCAGGGAATCCTGTTGCGATAACAATGATACGAATCTGGCCCTTCTTAAGCTTCTCGTCACGCATGATACCGAAGATAACCTTCGCGTCCTTGTCGACTGAATCTGAAACCACCTTCGCAGCTTCCTGAACTTCAAGAATACCGAGGTCGTCGCTACCTGCAACAACAAAGAGTACGCCGCGAGCGCCTGCGATAGATACGTCGAGGAGAGGAGAGTTAACGGCCTGCGCAGCTGCGTCTTGCGCACGCCGATCTCCGTCGGCAATACCAATACCCATGAGAGCCGGGCCTGCGCCCTCCATAATTGCCTTGATGTCGTTGAAGTCCGTGTTGATTTCTCCGGGAGTGGTGATGATGTCTGAAACACCTTCAACAGCCTGACGGAGAATTTCGTCGGCGAGTGCAAAAGCGGTCTTTGCGGTTGTCTGTGCCTCCACGATAGAGAGAAGCTTGTCGTTTGGAATTACGATAAACGCGTCTACTTCGCGCTTAAGATCTGCGAGGCCACGCTCTGCGATTTCGCGGCGCTGAAGACCCTCAAACGTAAACGGGCGAGTCACAATAGCAACCGTGAGTGCTCCCACTTCCTTTGCAATCTTTGCAACTACCGGAGCTGCACCGGTGCCGGTACCTCCGCCGAGACCACAGGTGATGAACACCATGTCGGAACCCTGAAGTGCTTCCTGAATTTCCTGACGAGTTTCTTCTGCTGCGCGCTTGCCGAGCTCAGGATTCATTCCTGCACCTAGGCCCTTGGTGAGATTGCGTCCAATGTGAATCTTGCGCTTTGCGAGAGAGCGGTGAAGATCCTGCGCGTCAGTGTTAACGGCAATGAACTCCACGCCTTTCACTTTCGAGTTAACCATGTGGTTCACCGCGTTTCCGCCAGAGCCTCCACAACCGACGACGCGAATGCGAGCAAATGTCTCGACTTCTGGTTCAACGCGCTTGGACATAGTAAATGGGATAGGGGCCTAGTAAATAAAGGTTCGATTTACTATACCAGGGGACGCGCGTATGCAAATATCGACAAGATGGGGAAACGTGTTGTGCCTTACGGCAAAAACTGACGCAAGAAACGACTCGCAGACTCAATAAAGGCTCCCGCAGGGCGCTTTTTTGGTGTTTCGGTGTCTCCCGTGAGGCCCCAAAGAGCTAAGCCGTAAGCTACAGCCCACGTAGCGTCCTTTATCTTGGTGTCTTCTGTGATGCGTACATCTGCAATACGAGAAGGGAGATTGAGCGCACCCTTGGCGATGTCACTGATAGTGCCTTGGCCACTCGCTCCTCCAGAAATAATAATGCCGGCCGGAAGACTGCCGCGTTTCCCAAGAGCCTTTAGGTGTTTATCAATGAGATCAAACATTGTGCGGTAGCGAGCCACCACAATTTCTTCAATCTTCTTTTTTGGATACATCGTGCCGCCCAAGTGACCAAGCTTGAGACGCTCCGCGTCTTCAAGAGAAATCTTAAAACCAAGCGCCAAGTCGTCGGTGATGTTGGTCGAGCCAATAGGGAATACTTTTACGGAAATAGGGAGACCCTCGTCGTACACCACTATGGAAACAGTTTCAGCGCCAATGTTTGCGAGCACGCAACCCTTCATTTTCTGATCCTTGGTAAGAGTTACGTACGAGCCAGCAAGCGGAGAGGCCATTCGGTCGATAATCTCGATGTCTGCAGCCTCTGCAGTACGGATAAGAACGTCCGAATGTTGCGTGAGACAGGTAATGAAAAGATAGTCAGCAGAAAGGCGGGTACCTTTCATGCCGGTAGGTGCTCCCAGAGAGAGGTGTCCGTCTACGCGATACTCAAGCGGTATCTCATGAAGCACCGTGCGATTAAGAAAACCAGGACGCGCCGCTTCGCGAGCGGCCTCCAG
>CAZYDN010000024.1:5246-6478 GCA_964646315.1 uncultured Candidatus Saccharibacteria bacterium | reverse complement strand
ACGACCACGACTTTCGTCTGGTGGGTGCCGATGTCTATGCCTGTTGCGATTCGTCGAGCCATTGTATGCGCTTGAATAGAACTAGTTGGTAAAGCGCTTCAAGAGTAAGCGTTCCTGTTTTTCCATTGTAGCCCCGTGTTGCTGTCCCTTCAAATGAAGTAACCCGTGGATAAAGAGAAAACCGACGAATTGGGTGTACGTCATCTCATACTCAGGTGCTTGTTTGCGAGCTACTAAAGGACAGATAACAATCTCTCCACTACGGGTGCCGGTCTCGTAGGAGAGAACGTTTGGAGTGTAGTCTTTGTTTCGTAGCGACACATTCATTTGCTTCGCACGCGTAGTTCCTACGAACGCGAGAGAGATTTCATAGTCCGGAAGAATATGGGCGTGAGCTTTTGCAAAAGGAAATGCCACTGTTTTCTGGCGTGTCATGTTCCTGATGTCGAGGGTGCTCATAGGTAGGGGTAAGTATAGCAACAAAAAACCGCCCTTTCGGGCGGTTTTTTGTTTTTACTTGCGTCCGCGAGTCTTGCGAGCTGCTGGATCAATCTTTCCGAGCTTTACCTGCTCGTTGTACTCAGCAATGCGCTCTCCGCGAATCATGGCGCGAGTATGCGCTACGTTCTTAGACTTGTTACGTGAATAGTAACGAATCTTGCGAAGGGCACGAACAAGACCGAGACCCTGGCCACGGCGGGAAAAGCGACGGATAAGCGAAGCAGAACTCTCGTTCTTGCCGCGACGAACCTCTACGCGTGTAGCGTTATTCATAGAGGGACAATAGCATATAGGGTGAATATCTGTCTAGATGGCACACAATATACGAAAAAACGCCCGCCTCCCAAAGTGGGAAGGCGGGCGCCGGGGGTTGGGTCAGGACAGGATGCCGAAGTGGTAGAGCAGGGTATGCGCGGCCATGACGACGCCCAGACTCGCGATGATGGTGCCGAACGCCTTCAAGATTCGGGCGGCCGGGTCGTTCTCAGTCAGGCCGATGACAGCGAGCCCAGTTCCGAGGAAACAGAAACCAGCGCAAACGGCCAGCCTGATGTCATCGTCTGACAGGACATTCTCCACACCTTGGATTGCCGGCGAAGAGAGCGCGGTGACACCGAGGACAGAGAGGATGATCCCGAAGGTAAGCACCCAGCCCCTATAGGGAAGAGTCGGATCCATAGTTGGTCTCCCAAACAGGTGGAACAAATACTATATATAGTATACACGAATAT
>CAZYDN010000024.1:3942-5146 GCA_964646315.1 uncultured Candidatus Saccharibacteria bacterium | reverse complement strand
GTTCCGAGCTCGCGTGCAAAACGCGTGCGGGTTTCTTTGTCGCCCATACTGTTAAGACGAAGACGAGGCTCACTCTTCGTGAGGTCTTGCATAAGCGCACGCACAGCGCGAATAAGCACTGCGTCTGCAATAGCATGCTCTACGCCGAGTATGTGGAACTGCACAATAACTTGCTTAGGTGCTGCACGTCCTGGTGCTGCGTTTGTGTGCCAAAGGAAAAGCGGCTCGCGTGTAGAAGGGTCGAGCCCTGAGTCGCGCACATGCTTAAGGAGCGCTGCTACTTCGCGTGCAGCAGTATCAAGGGATTCGATATTGAGTGATTCGGGATAATCAGCCTTTGTTCCTTGTCCGCGTTTTTCGTGAGCGAGAGCAGCGAGAGGGCGAAAACCGTAATAGGTACCAATAGCGTGAGCGCGCTTCAGAATGTCGTCGGGACGATGAACGAGGGTACTCATATCTGGTCGTGAATGGCTCCCGGAAGCATGCCTACACTGTGGGCCGGGAGAAGACGAATAAACGCACGTCCAATCATGTCTTGTTTTGGAAGAGGTCCCCAGACACGAGAATCTGAGCTGCGAGGACGGTTGTCTCCCATAACGAAGTACTGATCAGCACCCAAGGTAGTGTCTAGTGAATAGGTAGCGTCTTCTGCAACGACGTAGGTTTCATTTAGTATTACGGTGCTACCGTCGGTCTTAGAAATACTCGTCTTCCCGTGGTCTATGTGAACGGTTTCACCCGGAAGCCCGATGATACGCTTTATGTAAAATACGGAGAGGTCTCCAGGATATCTAAAGATGACAACATCACCGCGCTTAGGGTCGCTTAAGTGATACGTGAGTTCATCTACAACGAGATAATCACCACTTTCAAATGTTGGGTGCATTGATTCGCCTTCAACAATAAAAGGCTGCGCAATAAAGAAACGAATGGGGACGACGATGACGATGGCAAGTACGATGAAGATAAGAATTTCCCGTACTGCGCCGCCGAAGAACTTCATGTGGTCACATTGTATTCCTCTCACGGCGGGCGTCAAATTTTTCCACTCACCATGTGTAATTCTGGAGTACAGAATAATTTTCTGCTGAAAATTTTCTTCTTGCTCGTCTCGACAGACTGCGCAAAGCCTCCAGAATTACACATGGTTCGTTCCATCGGAAGGTTGCTTGCAGGAAGTCTTTTATTTTCAACATAGCTCGCT
>CAZYDN010000024.1:0-3842 GCA_964646315.1 uncultured Candidatus Saccharibacteria bacterium | reverse complement strand
TGGCTCACTACAAAATTCACCTCACGATACTGGGCATAAGTCTCATACCTCTTATAGGACTTGCGATATTGGTGTGGTCGACTCCTACCCCTGTTGTAGCGCCGTCTCCCGTCCCTGTGTCGCTTGGTACTTCGTCTGCAGCCACCTCAACCGTCATAAAAGCCGGTCGTTTTCAGTACCTAGAAGTCACACAGGGATGCGCCCACGACTACGTGGGTACCTGTGTAAACGTGCGCTCAGGACCGGGTACGGAGTTTGCGGTTGCGGAGCGGTTGCGTACTGGCGTCGTGCTCAAGATTGACAGTACAGTAATTGTCGACGGAAAGAGTTGGTACCTGATTGAGCAGGACAAGAGCATTCGCTACCCAGAACGAATAACGAGTGACTGGTATGTATATGCAGATGCGGTAGATGTGTTTACAGACGATGGGGAGGAAAACCTTACTAAAAATTCCACACCAACCACTAAGAACATTTTTGTAAATCTCACCGAAGAAGTGCTCTATGCGTACGACGGCGACGTGCTTTTTATGAAGGAACCGATATCTACCGGTCTTGAACTCACTCCAACACCAGCAGGAACGTTCAAGGTGTATAGGAAAACACCCAGCCGGTACATGCAGGGTCCTTTACCGGGCGTGAGTTCTCAAATGTATGATTTGCCGGGCGTGCCATGGGATTTGTATTTTACAAACGAAGGAGCGGTTATACATGGTGCGTATTGGCACGATAATTTTGGACAGAAATGGTCGCATGGCTGTGTAAATCTTTCACCACAGACCGCAAAAAAATTATATGAGTGGGCAGATATAGGAACACCGGTTACCGTGCAGTATTAATACAAGCCATATGTTTTCGTTTCCTTGCCACATATAAAAATACGTGGAATAGTGATGCCATGATACCTGTTGTTTCTGTCCCCGCGACGATTGCAGACGTACCGTTTTACTCGCAGTTTACTGATATTTCATCTGTTACCTGGAAAAAGCAGGGATGCGGTGTGGCGAGTGTTGCCATGGTGGTTGATTACTACTCAACCGAGCCCGTTTCTGTAAATAAAATGCTCACGCAGGCCATTGCGTCAGGCGCCTATCTTAAAAGTGCCGGATGGACACATAAAGGGTTGGTGCAGCTTGCACAAAAGTATGGACTCGACGGAAAGGCATACGACCTCACCAGTTCAAGTTCAAAAGTTGCCTTTGCTGCGTTCAAGACGCAGCTACTCACGGGCCCCGTGATTGCTTCAGTACATTATAAATTTGATCCAAAAAGTACGATTCCTCACTTGGTGGTGATAGACGGAATCGATAAAGATTTTGTGTATTATAACGACCCCGCAGCAGACGGCGGACAGAAGAAGATTTCAACTGCCGTGTTTCTCAAGGCATGGAAGCAAAAGTTTATTGTGATTCGACCACTCGACAGTAAAAAGGTGGCTACGGTGGAATCTACCAATACAGGGTTCTTTGCGCGTTTCTTCACGCGCTCGTTGGGAGATCAGTTTAGGAACGGAAACGCAGCATAATCCTCGCGTGCACTCATATCTTCATTTATAACTTTTGATATACTGCATAGATATGAATACCTGCATCACCTGTGGCATGCCACTTACCGACGAAAGTGAAATTGGACTTGAGACCTCGTATGGTCCGGTATGTATACACGATAGTGAGGATGGAGAAATTAAGGAGGCAGAAGATATTTTCGCAGGAGGCGTTGCGTACTTTGTAGACAACGTTACCGAGGGTGATTTTGATCTTGCAGAACGACTCACGAGGCGCAACATGCTGTCTCTGGAATACTGGCAGGAAAATCCGTTTGAGGAGCTCGAAGGCTCAGTTGCTACCGAGGCTGAGTACGCGGAGGCGATGGCGAAACTCTAGGGCTACGAACACGTGCGCATGGAGACACAAGAACTTACCCTACTGAACCGGAACGGAAAGCGTATGCCGGCAACGCTTCGCGTACCTTCGGGTGATTCAAAAGGTCTTGCGGTGGTGCTCCACGGTCTTGGTGGATGGAAAGATCAGTACGTCGTTGTTGCGGCTGCACAAGGTGCCTGTGACGCCGGATTTACCGCACTTACGTTTGATGCGTCCGATAGTGCGCGCGCTCCAGACACAGATTTTGCTCACAGCACAACCACGGGCTATGTAGAGGATTTGGAAGACGTGATGGCATATGTGCGCACTCAGGGCCTCAGTAGTGGTCCGGTGGTACTTATAGGTCACAGCTTGGGTGGAACAGTAGCGGCAACATATGCAGGTAAGAATCCACAACAGGTGAGCCGTGTAGTTCTCCTGGCTCCTGCGGTGAGTTGGAAGCTCTACACAAAAGCATTTCTTCCATATGCCCTTTGGTGGTTTGTGTTTGATGCGCACAAGACACCAGGGCCAGAAGGTGTGCGGCTGCCACTCAAGCGTAGTTGGCTTATAGACTTCGCGCGCTACGACATTCGAAGAAACTGGTCACATATATCTGTACCGGTACTTGTGATCATTGCAGGGGCAGATAATTTTATAGGCACGACTGTCGCGCTACAGCGTTTCGCGAAAGGATTTGCGCAGGGTACCAGTGTCGTTATAAAAAAGGCCAACCACACCTTCTACACGCGTGACAAGGAAGTGACTGATACAATCAAGACATGGCTTACGTCATCATAGGGCTCGGTAATCCGGGCGGAGAATACGCAAAGACCAGGCACAACGCCGGGCGTATGGCACTTGAACTTCTTGCGAAAGAGGAGGGTTTTGGAGATTTTGTACTAAAAAAGGCAGCGTACGCGAACGCAGTGACGGGAGATATTGAAGGAGAAAAAGTAACGCTCGTGATCCCGGAGGTTTCTATGAATCTTTCAGGAAAGGCGGCTCCTGCATTTGTAAAAAGTGTGAAGGCTGCGCACAAGCTACTTGTAGTGCGTGACGACCTCGATTTGCCACTTGGAACTCTCAAGATGACCGTGTATGGACGCGGGAGTGGTGGACATAAGGGAGTGGAAAGTATTATGCGTGCACTTAAGACAAAAGAATTTGCACAACTTAAGATTGGCATTTCAGGACAAACCCCAAAAGGAAAAACAAAGAAGCCAAACAGTGAGGAAAAAGTTATTACGCATGTGATTGGGAAGTTTTCTCCCGCCGAGGAACCAATACTTAAAAAAGCCCTCAAAAAATCTGCACAGTCTATTCGTTTCTTTGTAACTGAAGGCATTGAGAAAGCCATGCAGGAGACGAATACGCAATAGCGTGAGCATTGCATTCACTCCGCACACACGGTAGGGTAATCGCGGAAAGGTATCACCTCGATGCCTTATAGGAGTTCCTGGATATGGTAGCAATGCCTCCGGGGCGTTTCGCTCCGGTCATAGAACTTTTGGACGCTGGTCTCGCTTCGTGTGTTGTTTCGTTTTTTAATAACCCACGCAAGCCCAAGTCGTCTACCTCGCTCCCCATCGAGCGGCACTGGACTCTCGATGTACATTCTCCTCTTTTGATGTCTTTCATTGCAATAACGTCTGTTGCGCACGAATGGGCGTATGGAGAAGATCTCGAAAAAGCTCTCTGGGTAGGCCGGCTCTTCTGCTCTCTAGATAGTCGTCCTGAAGAAGATTTTCTCGCGGTTACAAAACGCTTGCTTGATCGAATGAAACGGGCGGGCTCTACCGTGTTCGCTGCCAATCAAACACTTAGTGGTCACAAGACCTACTACGTGATGATGAATGACGAGGATGCACAGTATCTGATTCGTGAGGCGGAAAAGGTGCATGGCTCAATTCTGGAATTGTTCATTGACGCAGTAACAGAGAGATTCATCCACCTGACAGCTTTTGGTTCAGCTGCAGA
>CAZYDN010000023.1:0-10601 GCA_964646315.1 uncultured Candidatus Saccharibacteria bacterium | reverse complement strand
GGAAGGCACCAAACGTGCTCACGGCAGACGAGCGCAAGGCGTTTGAGACGGTGCTTGGTTTCTTCACCACCGCAGACTCTATCGCAGCCAACAACGTGGTGCTTGCTATCTACAAGCACATCACCAGTCCTGAGTGTCGCATGTACCTTCTTCGCCAGGGATACGAAGAAGCTATTCACACCCACGCGTACCAGTACATTGTGGAGTCGCTTGGTATGGACGAGTCCAAGATTTTCAATATGTACCGCGAGGTAGAAGCTATCTACAACAAGGACAACATGGTGCTCAACTTGAACGAGGGAATCTTTGCGGATGGATTCAAGACTGGCACTCTCGAGAACGATCAGCTCTTCCTCGAAAATCTCTGTGTCTTCTCGCTCATCATGGAGGGTATCTTCTTCTACTCATCTTTTGCAGTTATGTTCGGCTTCCAGCGCCAGAACAAGCTCACGGGTTCTGCAGAGCAGATTCAGTACATCATGCGCGATGAGTCTCAGCACCTAAACTTTGGTATCAACCTCATCAACGGTATCAAGGAGGAACAGCCGGAGCTTTGGACACCTGAGTTCCAGCAGAGAATTGTGGACCTCATCAAGCGCGCGGTGGTGCTTGAGTACACCTTTGCTACTGAAGTATTCCCACGCGGAATCTTTGGTATGAACGCAGACGGCTTCAAGCAGTATATCGAGCACATCGCAGACCGTCGTTTGGCGTCTGTAGGGCTTCCGCTCCAGTACAACGTAGAGAATCCATTCCCATGGATGGGTGAGGCGGTGGACTTGAACAAGGAGAAGAACTTCTTTGAGACGCGGGTTACGGAATATAAAACGGGCGGCCAGCTCAATTGGTAGGCGAGCCGGCCAGAAGACGCACCTGCTTTTTCAGTATGGCAGTGTAAAACTGCCCGATTTAGCATAAAATGCAGTAATATTGCATATTTCTGCTATTGTGTGTATTATTTGTATACAATCCATAAAATAATGTAATATTCATGCAAATTCAACTAATCGAATTCTCGGCAGAAAATTACGGGATTTTCAAAAAGAAGGCAACCTTCTCAATGCTTGCAAGAAAAAATGACAAGCACACATTTGAAAGTGGAGGTGAATATCTCCTAAAAACGTCACTTATTTATGGGCCCAATGCATCTGGTAAGTCCTCTCTCCTGGAGGCATTCAGATTGATGCGTGCAGGTATTCTAAATTCTGCAAACATTGGAGAGAGTCCTGGTCTCCCGTATAAACCTTTTCTTGGAGATACTATTGCACCAACGGCACCTACTTTCTTTGAACTCGTCTTTTCGGCTATAGGAAATTATCCGGGAGTCTATAGATATAGCTTTTCATTTTATAGTGACCATATCGTTAGTGAAGCGTTGGTAAAAATATTACCGAGTGGAAGCGAAGAGATCTGCATCTTAAGGAATGAACAAGAATTTCAGACTGGGGGAGTGTTTAGTAATGAACACCTGCTTACGAAGAGAACGCGTAAAGAGGCGCTTTTTTTGTCGACGGCTGCAGTCAATAATTCTGAATTTGCGCTCAATGTTGTTGAAGCTCTTAGAAATGTCAATATTATCTCAGCGGTTACTCATAAAAGATATCAGGAGTTCACTATAAGAAAGTTTAAGGAAAGTCCAGATTTTAAAAAAAAGGTTCTACAATATCTGAAGATTGCAGACTTTTGCATCACTGATGGTTTGACAGAGGAGATTGATGTCCAAACAATTGATATTAAAGATGATGCGGACGGATTCTCAGCTAACAAGCGAGTAGAGAAAGGAAATGTCCTCCTGCTAAAGCATCCAATTTTTAGCGAGGATAATAGTAAAATTGACGATTTTACAATTCCTCTCAATCTAGAGTCAACAGGAACCCAGAAATTCCTATCAATTCTTGGTCCAATCGTTGATACTCTAACCAACGGAAAAATACTGTTTGTCGACGAGTTCGATAATAGCCTGCACCCACTTCTGACCAAGTTCATAATAGATTTGTTTGAGTCAAGCGAGACAAATACTAAGAATGCCCAATTGATTGTCACAACACATGACACAAGCCTTCTCTCTTATAAAGATGGATTCATTAGAGACCAGTTTTGGTTTACTGAAAAAAATGAATTTGGCGGTGCTCGTTTATTCTCACTAGCCGAATTTGTTGAACTACGAAATGATACAGAATTTTCAAAAAAATATCTCGAGGGTCGCTTCGGCGCTCTTCCTTTTATTGAAAGTGTAGAGAACTAAAGGTATGGTGTAGTAAATGAATTGCCAACGATTGCAATTTTTACTGACGGAGAGAAAACTGAAACAAACTACTTTCTTGGATTATGCAAGGAATTGCGCTTAGTTGCAGTCCGACTTAAATCTGATTATGTTCATCTTGAGGGTACGGGTTTCGATCCTGTCACACTTGTCACTCACGCCGTTGAAAGAGCTGGTGACTATGATGAAACTTGGGTTGTCTTTGACAGGGATGATCATACTAATAAATTCGACAATGCTATAGCTTTAGCAAATACTCATGGTGTAAAGGTTGCCTATTCAAATGAATGTTTCGAACTATGGCTTATTCTTCATTTCGAGCGATTGGAAACAGATATTGGACGTAACCAGTACTTTCAGAAACTCGGTACACTCCTTGGCAGGAAATATCGCAAAAATGACATTGAAATATTTAATATGGTGAAAAGTAGGGAGGGTGTTGCAATCAGGACATCGAAATCCTTAGAAAAGATGCATGATGATAATGGTGTGATTCCCTCACATAAAAGAGCTCCCTCAACTACTGTTTTTCGTCTTGTTGAAAGGCTCCGTGAGTTGCGAAAATAATAGAGTACAGATAAAGGGGTCAGGAGCTTTTTATCAATTCACTATAGGACCCGGCCCCAAAATCGGTATACAATAGAAACATAAGTAACCATATGCACAAACTTATAGTAAGTCTGAATAAATTGTCTTTACCCGCCACTATATTAATTGCGAGCGTTGTATTGGGTGGGTTCTATTTTGCAAGTCAGTTAAGCAAACAGTTTTCTAATGAGGCGGAAAAGGGGTCAGGAGCCTTTTAAGCCGACATTGATTCCTGGTGGGGTAGGCATATGATACGGGCATGAATACAACCGGAAAGGTGCTGGCGGGTCTGGCACTGGTGGATATAAAAGGGGTCAGGAGCCTTTAATTCCAGAAACGCAGGAGTGCTATAGTTTTTGTATGAAAATTGTATCGCTTAATACATGGGCTGGGGTAGTGTATGAGCCACTTCTTAAGTTTTTCGATACGTATAGAGATGTAGATATCTTTTGTCTTCAGGAGATATACAGCAAAGCGGAAGGAAAAGAAGAACCGCATCCAGAGCTCGCTATGAGACTCGATTTATTTGAACGCATCGAGGAGCGCCTGCAGGATACTCATGTGGGCTACTTCCGCCCGGCTCATGCCGATTACTACGGCCAGGCACTATTTGTGAAGAAAGATATTGTAGTGGAAGAGGAAGGAGACATATTCATATATGAAAATAATGAGCCGGAGGCGCGCGGCAAACACAGTAGAAACCTTCAATACATTCGGATAACAGTGAATGGAAAACCGACCGTTGTCGCAAACCTGCATGGACTGTGGAATGGTATGGGAAAATCAGACACCCCAGATCGCATTCTGCAGAGTGAGAATATTCGCGCGTTTGTCCGTGGGCGCTCGGAGCAGGTAATTGTGCTAGGCGATTTCAATCTTAATCCTAATACCAAAAGTCTATCTATCGCGGGAGAGGGAATGAGGAACCTCATAGAGGAATACGGCATTACTTCCACACGCACGAGCTTTTACGAAAGAGAGAACAGGTTTGCGGACTACGCGTTCGTATCACCTGACGTAGAAGTGGTTGACTTCAAGGTCCTGCCCGAGGAAGTCTCAGACCACGCCGCGTTGTATTTGGAAATAGAATAAAAGTATGAGCAAGGAATTACTAAAACAGAAACTGGCAGAAGAAGGATTTCCGCATATTTATGAATGGACCGACGAGCCTGGAACAGACTATCCAGCGCACGCTCACAAGGGGAAGGTGTCCATGTACATTCTTAGTGGTGGCCTCACGTTCTGGTTTGGAAGTGAAGAAGTTGTGCTTAAAGAAAGAGACCGACTCGATGTGCCGGTGGGCAAAGAACATACTGCTAAGGTTGGGGAAGCGGGCTGTACCTTTTTGGTAGGAGAGATGCTAGAAGGAGATTCATAGCTAATAGTGAGTATTTGATACACTTCTAACATGAGTTCAATTTCTCGAATTTGTTTATGTGGGTCCATGTCGGTGTTGCCAAAAATGCTGGAGCTTCGAGATGTTTTCCAATCGAAAGGAATTGAGGTTGAGACTCCCACGCTTGAAGAACCTATCGACTACTCAGTGATGCCTGAAGCCGAACGTGCTGCGCACAAGGAGGTCATGATCAGAAACCATCTGGAGCGCATTAAGAAGTCAGATGTCATTTTGGTAGTGAACGAGGATGCGAAGGGTGTAGAGGGATATATTGGTGCAAACTCATTCCTTGAAATGGGCTTTGCTTTCGCGTTTGATAAACCCATCTATCTTTTAAACGCAATTCCTAACCAGCCAAACAAAGATGAGCTGTTTGGTCTGCACCCCACTGAACTTCACGGAGATATTTCTATCTTGTTGAAATAAAAGGGGTCAGGGACCTTTAATTCCCGGAAACTCAAGAATGATATAGTTTCGGTATGAAATTTGTTCAGTTGCCGAAGCTCACGAAGGGAGACAAGGTTGCGATTTTGTCTCCATCGGTCGCTGCTCCTGGGAAGTGGCCCCATGTCTACGAACTAGGGCTTACTCGTGTGCGTGAGGTATTTGGTCTGGAGCCAGTGGAATATCCAACTACAAGCAAGCTGGGAGCTTCTCGGGAAGAACGCGCACGCGACCTTGTAGACGCATTTGAGAACCCAGAGATTCAAGCAGTCATTGCCTCGCTCGGTGGTAACGACCAGATTACCTATATTAAAAATCTCACATCCGAGCCGTTTGTAAGCAATCCAAAACTCTTTTTTGGATTTAGTGACAACACCCACTTTGCAAATCATCTTTGGCTGAACGGCATTTCATCTTTCTATGGTGCGTCACTCTTTACGCAGTTTGCTATGCAAACCAAGATGGACGACTACACTATTGAATTCATTAATCACGCACTCTTTGATACTGGGGAGTTCGAACTTCGAGCGAGCGAAACGTACAACGACATAAGTCTAGACTGGGGCGACTCTGCTACACTCACGCAGTCTCGAGTGTACGAACCAAACGAAGGCTGGATATGGTCTGGCGACACGGACGCAGAAGGTATCACGTGGGGAGGCTGTCTAGAATCTATTGATGAGCTTCTTCGACACGGCGTAGCTATCCCAACTCTTGAGCAGTTCGAGAATGTTGTCCTCATGACAGAAACCTCGGAAGAGGCTCCTACAGCTGACTATGTATATCGGGTGTATCGAGCATTAGGAGAGCGCGGAATTCTTGAGCGGGTAAAAGGAGTACTGGTGGGAAGACCAAAGGCTTGGAAATTTGATGAGCCTACTACAGCAGAAAAAAGACAGGAATATAAAGCCGAGCAAAGGAAAGTTATTGAACGGGCCGTACGCGAATATAACCCAAACATACCGATAGTGCAGAATATGGACTTCGGTCACACAGACCCGCAAGTCCCAATGCCGTACGGAAGCAAGGTAACCATCCGTCCAAGTGACAAGAAAATTAGTATTGTTTTCTAAAGAAAAAGGGCCCGGCGAAGTGAATCGCCGGGCCCTTGTGCGGAATTAACGCCGCACGCGTTTTAGGAACGAACCCATGACATCCATTCTCAGATAGTCTAGTAGCTCGCGCCACCAGTACGTATCCAAGACACGGAATTCCAGAACGGAGACAAGGCGTTCAAGCCCAAACTTCCGATCACAGTCGTCACAGATGACTTGCCACTCGCCGCAAGGCTCGTGACATGCACAACAACGGGGGCGGTATTTCTCCACCTCGGCTGCCTCGCAAGCAGCGCACTCGTGTACGTCGGGCGCAATGAGTTCGTTACAAGTACAGCAGCGATACTCAGGCTCTTCCCATTCCGTTTCCGGAAGTTCGGACGCGAGATACTCATCAAGAGTGAGAAGGGAATCGGGTTTGTCTCGCTGGGCTTGCCGACCTTCGGTGCTCTTGTCTATCCATCGATCATATTCCCAGGCATAGGCGCCCTTTGCTTTCCGTTCGATGTGGTAACTGTAGTCCTCCCAGCCGTCGGGCTGGTTCGGGTAGATGAATCGGGCAATGTTTTTATACCCAACCCAGATTGCTACAATCCGCTCACTGACGTCGCTTACGATGTTGCGTAGCGAGCCAGGGCCGTCTTCCCATTCGACACGTTGTCTGTACGTTGTTTCAATCAGTCGGTATTTGAAGATCGTTTCAGGATGTTCGCTATTCATTTTGGTGCTCCTCACTTGGCGTATCCAAGCAAAATGCTCCACTGTGCCGCTTTCTTCCTTTCGGAAGGGGATAAGGCCTCAGGATTGTACTTCCTTCCTCTTACGCTCTGATTACCCACACGAGCGAGAAGGTTGGCCGAATTGCCATTTCCAATCATTCCTATATCTATACTAATAATACACTATTTACGTATAAAAGTCAATATTGGAATAGGCTTCATAAGTCCGGCATTAGTTCGCAGGTAAAAAGAAACACCCACCAAGAAAGAAGGCCGATGAGCGTTCTTTCTTGGTGGGCGATGCGTTCACTTCCGAGCGTCAATCTTCTTCAGAGGTTCGCACAAGGCGATGAACTGAGTCGTGATTGTAAACGGGTGGTATTCGACTTGATAGTTCGGATGCAGCTTGTTGTGACGAAAAATCTCCGCATTATTCTCAGCGATGTTCGACAGATAACCTTCATAGGAAGTGCAGGCAGCCCTCGATAGGGCAATACTGTTACGGTCGAATATCGTCGCATAGACAAAGGATGGTTGAAGTTTCTTAGACAGCTCGGCAATCTCTGCCCGGTGCGAAAGCTTGAATGCTTCGACCGCTTGCTCCTTTGTTTGGGGTGGTCTCACTTCCGGCATCGCCCTTTCTCGCGAACAGGCGGAAAGCAAAAGCGATGCGCACAATGCGGTACTCAAAAGAACTGTACGCATTTCCTTTACTCCTTTTAGGTAAGTTGCGTTATGTTTATTATATAATATTCAACTACCAAAGTCAATGAATACTTTGTTAAATACTAATCTGGAAATCCAGAAATGATACAATTGTAGATATGAAAAACTCAAAAATACTGATTGGCGTTGGAGCCGTCATTCTCGTGCTTTTGCTCCTCGTGCTTGCTTCATACAACAGTCTCGTACAGAAGGATCAGGCAGTTACCGCTTCCTGGGCTCAAGTAGAAACAGACTACCAGCGACGTAGCGACTTGGTGCCAAACCTCGTAGCGACCGTCAAGGGTGCGGCAAACTTTGAAGCCAGCACGCTCACCGCAGTAGTAGAAGCTCGCGCAAAAGCGACCAGCATACAGATAGATGCGTCGAAGCTCACCACCGAGAACATTGCCGCATACGAGAAGGCACAGTCGGGTCTCTCAGGTGCGCTTGGAAAACTTCTCGCTATCGCAGAAGCATATCCAACCCTCACTGCTACGGAGAGCTTCCGCGGTCTCCAGACACAGCTCGAGGGTACTGAAAATCGCATCGCGGTATCTCGCAAGGATTTCAACAATGCAGTGAAGTCGTACAACACGAGCATCAAGACTTTCCCGAATGCGGTTATCGCTCCGATGTTTGGATTTGCTCCAAAGGCATACTTTGAGGCAGCTGAAGGAAGTGAGACTGCTCCACAGGTAAACTTCTAGCTCCATGCGCAGCTTTCTGCCCGCGCTTGCACTACTCCTGCTCTTACCTGCGAGTGTGTTTGCGTATACGTCTCCTGGCAGTCCAGAGGGGTATGTAACCGACTTCGCAGAAATTCTTTCTCCAGAAACCGAGAGTACGCTTGAAGCAGAGCTCACGCAGTTCACTGCGTCTACCACGATAGAAGTGGCAATGGTAACCGTGAACTCGCTAAATGGTGACGACGTTGCGGTATACGCAAACGAACTATTCCGCGAGTGGGGTATAGGAAAGAAGGCGACCGACAATGGCCTCTTACTACTCGTGGCACCAAACGAGCGAGAGATGCGCATAGAAGTAGGGTACGGGCTTGAGGGAGCGGTGCCCGACATAACCGCTGGTCGCATTGTAGACGACATCATCAAGCCTGCATTTAAGGCGGGAGACTACGACGGTGGAGTTGCTGCGGGAGTGCACGCGCTCATAGCGGTGTCGCAAGGAGAAGAGTTTGCAGGGGCTACGAGTAACGGAGAAGAGGAATTTAAAAAATTCTTTTCTGACTTTGGATATCTTCCGGCAATCGCACTCTTTGTGGTCTTCCAACTATTTTCGCTGCTTGCAGCAATATTTGCCCGTTCAAAATCGTGGTGGCTGGGAGGAGTGGTGGGTGCGGGCTTAGGGTCCATCGCCTTTGTTTTCGCGACCACTGCCATTGTGGGTATTGGAGCCATAATCACACTTGGACTATTTGGTCTCCTGTTTGATTACCTGGTATCTAAAAGCTACAAGAAGTTTAAGAGTGGAGGACCTACTCCTCCGTGGTTCTATGGTGGAAGTAGCGGATTTGGCGGTGGAGGTTTCGGAGGGGGAGGAGGATTTGGTGGTGGTTCCTCGGGCGGAGGTGGCGCGAGCGGCTCGTGGTAACCCTGTAATACGAAAAAAGTCCGCGCGACCGACACCCTGTGGTGTTGTATCGCGCGGAATTACCTGCGTGATTCATTGTTTCCTCCCAGAAACAAATCAATTGAACAAATCGCTCCATGTGCCATCCATGTTTTGAGCCTCCACTTCGACTCGCAAGTCGTCCCAAAGGGTAATCCATTGCTCCAGAGGAAGGCCCCGGTTCTTGTGACTGGGAAGAATTATCCAACCAAAGATGCGTGAATCCTGAATGGCGTCTTCCCATTTCCCCGTAGGCTTTAGAACAGCTCGGTTTTTGGTGTCTCCCAGTGCATGGATGATGATGGGTCTCTCCAGAACCTTTATCCGGAGAGCGGTGGTCACATGAGTGCTTTCTTTCAAGGTGCTTCTCCCGTAGGGCAAATGCCCGTTCTGTTTATATAATCCAAAAAATGTGACTAGGTGTCAATATGTTACACGAGTATCGAACACATCCACTCTACGAAGGCGCTACAATACATAGATGCTTCAAGATATCCTTGTAGAGTTAGGAAGAGAAATCCTCGTCGCGATTTTAATGATGCTCGGGTTCGCGGTACCTTTTCCTGTACAGACTTCTTCAGAAACTTCTAAACCTCCTACAGAGACTACCAGCAGTACAAGCTCTATATCCTCTACCACTCTCTATGCGGTAGTGAAGGTCGTAGATGGCGACACGCTCCATATAGATGTAGATGGTAAGAAGGAAACGGTACGGCTTATCGGTATCAATACTCCCGAGACGGTGGATCCGCGCCGCCCGGTGGAGTGTTTTGGAAAGGAGGCTTCAAACAAAGCAAAGGAGCTCTTAACGGACAGGAAGGTCCGCATAGAAACAGAGGCCTCCCAAGGCGCGCGCGATAAGTATGGTCGCTTGCTTGGATATATCTATCGCGACGACGAGCTTTTCTTTAACAAATACATGATTGAGGAAGGGTATGCATACGAGTACACCTACCGGCTCCCGTACAAACACCAGACAGAATTTAAAGCGGCTCAAAAGTCTGCAGAAGCCCTACAGAAGGGACTGTGGGCCCCGGGTGTGTGTGGAACCTAACGTACTGGCAAAAACTTGACGGTGTGGTATAGTACGAATACCTCAATTTCGGAGGTGACGATCTTTATGAAAGGTAGAGCAATGGATGCTCTTAACTGCGAAGCTGCCCACATCACGACAGGACCGAAGAGTCTGCGCGATATGGAGCACTTCAACACTACGAACGCATGGAAATGCCTCGATGTGAGCGTGTCGCTTTCGACACTGCTCTCCAGGTACACTTCCGACCGCTACAAACTGGTTGACGCGCAGTATTTGGACTGCGATCCCAGTATCTCCGGAGCGTTCCGGACCAAGTTTCTTTCGAAAGAGCACTTTGGTGAACGAGACGAAAACCTCGACGCCGAATGGGTAAAACCCGCTATCCGCGACTACGCGGACTTCCCCTGGGAAGAAGTAGCGATGACTACCGAACCGCTTTTTCGAAATGACGACGCCGGACCGCGCGTCCTTCGAATTCACCTGGTGCATGCACGACTTCAGATACCTTCTGATTTATTCGCGCATGCACCAGAAGAGGGGCATCCTTGATACAGGGATTGCTACTAACAACACGCACACAACCGCCAAGGGCCAAGCATCTGCTTGGCCCTTATTGTTTCTATACAAAAGAAAAACCCCGCACCTATGGTGCGGGGTTTTTCTTTTAAACGCTGCTGCGATTACTTCTTCACTTTCTTTGCTCCAGCGTAGGCAAGTGTCATGCGCTGATCCTTTGGCTCAAAGAGGGTAATGGTGAATGGGTACACCT
>CAZYDN010000022.1:5718-11986 GCA_964646315.1 uncultured Candidatus Saccharibacteria bacterium | reverse complement strand
GCACGAAGCACCTCCTCCAAACTCGTAATGCCACGTGCGGCTTTATAAATACCGTCGTCGAGCATAGTGAGCATTCCCTCTTTGCGTGCCTGAAGCTCTATCGCATCAGGAGAGGCGTTATGAATGATAAGGTCACGAATAGTTGGAGAGACCGTGAGAATTTCATGGATACCAATACGGCTCTTGTATCCATCTTCACACTCCGCAGAGGCCTTTGGATGGTAGAACGGCAAATCCACGAGCTTGGTACCTGCCTTCACAAGCTTTTCTTCGGCAAGCGAATTAAGCGCCGCATCAAAATGTTCTACGCTCGCAACTTTTGTGCGCTCCACTTCGTCTGGCACATACTGCTCCTTGCTGTCACACAAACGACGCACAAGACGCTGTCCTACAATCAAGCGAAGCGTAGAAACGAGCAAGAACGGCTCAACACCCATATCCATAAGACGCGGAATAGCACCTGCAGCTGAGTTGGTGTGAATAGTAGAGAGCACCACGTGACCGGTGAGTGCCGCGTTAATTGCGAGCGAAGCTGTCTCACTATCACGAATTTCTCCCACCATGATGATGTTCGGATCCTGACGAAGCAGTGAGCGAAGCCCCTGCGCAAACGTAAATCCAATCGCAGGATTCACTTGCGTCTGGTTTACACGCTTCATCTGATACTCGATTGGGTCTTCAATCGTAGAAATATTTACGTCCGGCGTATTTAAAATATCGAGAATCGTGTAGAGCGTGGTTGTTTTACCGGAACCAGTAGGACCCGACACCAAAATAATTCCGGTAGTTTGCTTCATTGCTTTATGGATGCGCTCCATCGTTTCTCCGTGAAAGCCCAGCGTCTCAAGAGAAAATCCTTCCCCTGTTTCGCGCAACAAACGCATAACAATTTTCTCTCCGTAGTACGTTGGGAGCATAGACACACGGAACGAAACTTTATCGCCGTCTGTTTCCATTTTGAAGCGCCCGTCTTGTGGGAGTCGCTTCTCGTCGAGCTTGAGAGAGCTCAACACTTTAATGCGCGCAATGATACCCGCACCCGCATCCTTGGGGAGTGTCATGGCGTCATGAAGCATGCCGTCGATGCGATAGCGCACGAGCACTTGATCCTCAAGCTGCTCAATATGAATATCCGAAGCGCTCTGAATGATGGCGTGACGAAGGAGGGTGTCGACAATGCGCACAATCGGCAAATCTTCTGCCATTTTTTTAAGGTCATCACCAGTTACGTCGTTACCATTCGTGTCTGCAATGATGTTAATTTTTCCGGACTCAGTAGTGATGAGATCACCAAATTCCTCCTTAAGTGATTTCTGATACTGAAGAAGCGTGTGCTTGAGCGAATCGTCGTCCGTAAGGCGCGGCAAAATTTTGAGCCCGGTTTTCTTACGAAGTGAGTCTATCGCCGGAAGGTCTTCGGTATCAAGCATCGCTACTTCAAGCTCATCTCCCTCTTTGCGGAACGCCACGATGCTGTGTGTACGAGCAATTGGTTCTGGTATAAGTGAGAGCACTTCAAGAGGAATCTTTCTATCTTTAAGATTTACAAAAGGAATACCAAGCACGTATGCCTTTATACGACGAAGTGCATCGCTTGAGAGCATACCGTTTGATACAAGAATGTCTCCAATGGATTGCTTGCGACGCTTCCCTTCGTCGTCGGCAGCTTCTACATCCTTACGGGAAACGAGTCCCGAGTCGAGAATAAATTCTTTTAGTTCGCTTTCAGATACTTGCATGCAAAATGTTCGCTACACAAAGTATAACGCGCCCCGGGATTAATCGGTGCGCGTTACGATAGTTTTTCTGTGGGCAAGCTACAGCTTGATGCGAGCGATGAGACGCGAAGCAGTGTTCCCGCTTGCGGGAATTTTTGCTTCTTCGAACTCGAAGTCGTTTGCCGAAAGGTACTCTTTGCAGCCCGTATAGAACTCGCGACCCGACACGGTGCTGGGGTCACCCAGTTCTATTTCAGCAAACGGCTGACCGTCGGCACGCGCTTTTTGGATTGTCTCCTTCCAAACATTTTCGTACGTGCTTTGTATAACCTCCGCAATGGTAGTGACTGGAGGTAAGGCATCTCCGCCTAACCGTTTCCACGTGCCGTCGGGGGTGCGGATCACACCCGGTGTCGACACTTCCTGCAGATTACGATTAGGGAATTCAATTCCGTCCATTATTGCCTCCCAGGCTGTTTTGTTCTGGAAGGAACCCTACCACAAGAAATATATTGACGCACTACCTATATATGGTATGTTTTGAATATCTGAAATGCCTGCACCCGCAGGTCTTTCTTTTTAAGAAACTGCTACTTCATGCGAAAATAAGCAGCAGCGGGCGACAATTACATACCGTGCGTACAACTAAATACAGGCTTATGTTGGATCTCAAAACAATCAATTCAGTGCTCGGCGAGTTCGAGGAACGCGGCATCACCAAAGAAGTGATGGTAGACGCTATCGAGCAGGCTATGGCGACTGCTTATAAGAAGGAATACGGAAAGCGCGGCCAGGTGGTACGCGGTATTCTCGATATGAACACCGGAACGGTGCAGTTTGAGCAGGTAAAGACGGTGGTAGACGACTCTATGGTCCGTTTCCCTGAAGAGGGAGAGGAGGAGGAAGTAGTAGATACTCACCCACACGCCGTGCACCGCGACGAGGTGGAGATTGTAGCGGAAGGCGAGCTCCCTCGCTTTGACGCTGAGAAGCATATGCTTATTGACGACGCTAAGCGCATTAAGCGCGATGTTGAGCTTGGAGAGGAGATGATTTTCCCTCTTGAACCTCAGGACGACTTTGGCCGCATTGCAGCACAGACTGCCAAGCAGGTTGTTATTCAGAAAATTCGCGAAGCAGAAAAACTTTCTATTCTCGACGAATTCGGTCACAAGAAGGGTGAGATCGTATCCGGTATCGTTCAGCGCGTTGAGCGCGGTGCAGTATTCATCGACCTCGGTCGTGCTACCGGTATCATTCCCTACGAGGAACAGATTCCTGGAGAGCGTTTCCGCGCAGGAGAGCGCATTCGCGCATACCTCTACGCGGTGGACGAGGGATTCCGTGGCGTATATCTTCGCCTTTCTCGCAGCCATCCTCGTTTTATTGTGAAGCTCTTTGAGCTTGAGGCTCCAGAGCTCGCTAGCGGCGCTATCGAGGTAAAGGGTCTCGCTCGCGAGCCAGGAAGTCGTACAAAGATTGCCATTGCCTCTATTGATCAGCACGTAGACCCGGTTGGTTCTCTCGTGGGTCAGCGTGGCGTGCGCGTATCAACGGTTATGAGCGAGCTTGGTGGCGAGCGCATCGACATCATCGAGTGGTCCGAGGATCAGGCTGCCTACATTAAGGAGTCACTCTCTCCCGCTACCGCACTTGAAATTGTGCTCGATGAAGAGGGTCATCGCGCCACCGTTACCGTGTCGGAAGACCAGCAGTCACTTGCTATTGGTCGCGGCGGACAAAACGTGCGCCTTGCCGCAAAGCTAACCGGCTGGAATATCGACATTAACTCTGTAGGAGGTGCTCACACTGAAGCTGAGGCTGCGGTTAGCGAGGCAGAAGGCGCAAGCGATGACACTATCGCAGAGCTCGAAGCCGCAGAAGACATGGACCCAGCAGTAGCTGCAGGTATCGATCCAACTGAAACTGAATCAGTTATTACTGAGGAAGAGCCAGAATCTTCAGCCCTTCCTGCGGAGGAGGAGCTCGCAACCGCGCAAGAGAGCAACGAATCTATCGTTGACGAAGAGGAGTCTCGAAACAAGGGTGATTAATAGTTCAAAACATAGTATGAACTTACTTCACGACATTGCTCCAGGAACCACGGAAGAGATGAATGTCATCATCGAAATCCCAAAAGGTTCAAAGAACAAGTATGAGATAGACAAGGAGACCGGCATCATTGCACTCGACCGCGTGCTTCATTCTGCACAGGACTATCCTTTTGATTATGGGTTTGTACCGCAGACTCACTGGGACGATGGCGATGCTCTTGATGTGGTAGTACTTACCACTTACCCGCTTATGCCAGGTATTTTGGTTCGCGTGCGCCCGGTAGCTATTCTCCCTATGGTGGATGGTGGTGACTCCGACGCAAAAGTACTCGCGGTACCTTGCGACGACCCACGCTTTGCAGACATCAAGGACCTGGGAGACGTAAACAAGCACACACTCAAGGAAATCGCTCACTTCTTCTTGACCTACAAGCAGATTCAAAACAAGGAGGTAACTCTTGGTGAGTGGGGTGATAAGGCTTCCGCTGAAGCTGCATTTGCTCGCTCATGCGAAATGTATCTCGCAAAGAAGGCATAGATATCTGACCAATAAAAAGGAAACGCCCGGAAGAAATTCCGGGCGTTTCCTTTTTTGCTTTGCATCTTTCACTAGCGCTATACTACATACATATGGAACAAGCACCTCTTTCTACCAATCAAAATGTGAAGGGCTCGTACGGAAGCGTTCTCTCTATTTTACTCATCGTATTAGTACTCGTAATGGGCGCATTCTATGTGTGGAATAAGCGCATTAATGAAGAGCGAAACCAGCCTATGTACCTCGACGTTTCTGCTTCTGCCACTACTGAAACTCCCTAACAGGCCGTATTCGTTTCTGTAACTGTTTTCTGCTACCATTCCCCCACTAACCTATATTGCTATGAACAATTCGCTCCCTCGCTCATCCATGCTCGTTCCGATGGTAATTGAGAAGTCTCAATTCGGTGAGCGTGCATATGATATTTATTCGCGCCTTCTTCGTGAGCGTATCGTGTTTCTCTCCGGCGGCATTGATGACGACATGGCAAACCTCGTAGTTGCCCAGCTTCTTTTCCTTGAAGCGGAAGACCCGAAAAAAGATATCTTCCTCTACGTAAACAGTCCGGGTGGCTCAGTTACCGCAGGGCTTGCCATCGTCGACACCATGAACCACATAAAGCCATCAGTAGCGACCGTGTGCGTAGGCATGGCAGCTTCTATGGGTTCAGTTATTTTAGCTTCAGGAAGTAAGGGAAAGCGTTTTGCTCTTCCTAATGCTGAGGTAATGATTCACCAGCCGTGGGGCGGTGTGCAGGGTCAGGCTGCAGATATCGAAATCACCGCGCGACACATCCTCGCTACGCGCGACCGTTTGAACAAGATTCTTGCAAAAGCTTCAGGCCAGCCACTTGCGAAGGTTGAGAAGGATGTGGATCGTGACTTCTTTATGACCGCGGACGAGGCTAAGAAGTACGGACTCATTGATACGGTATACAAGGCAAAATAAACTGCACAGACACAAAAAAGAAACGCGGCCCGAGAGGGTCGCGTTTTGAATTAGGTAAGGCCTCCAGCTCGCTACCGGGGAAGGCGCAGCGAGATAGCCTGCTTTCCGGCCTCTCCCTTCCCCGTGCGGTTTCCGAGCACACGCATCACTACCTCGTATTTCACTTCCCCCAGTGCTTTTTTGAAGTCTTCGGGGGTAGAGCCCGTCTGCTTAATTCGAGTGGTGAACGTGGGAAATGGAGGCAAATCCTCATATTCCAAGCTCAGGTGCTCACGGACTTCCCGCATAGTGTTCCCGGCAATGAGGAGATCACCAATTTTTCTCAGGAATTCCTCGTCCTTCCAGTCCCATTTCTTTTTCGGGTTCATTTCTCTCCCCTATATCTACTACTTCCTGTTCCTTATATACGTTAAAACAGCCGAATTTGCACCCCCACCCCGCTGTGGCATCATTGCCTGGAAAGCACCGCCACATTTCCGAGACTGCCTGAACGACCGAATTACCTCTTTGTTTATTGTCCTAAAGAACATATTCAAAAAGCTTCAGCTGCTAGGCGCTGGCGAGAAGTGAGCGAAACGTACTTTTTAGTACGTTGAGCGAGCCTCGCAGCGAGCAACAACGCAGATGGAGATTTTGGAGTGTGTTCCACCCTATTATGTCTATTAAGTTAGTTTTAAGTCTTCTGGCCTTTTCCGGACTCGCCGGCATTGCTCTGGGATACGTACTTCGTCTCCTCATTGCACTTGGGCAGCGAGGCTCGCTTGAGCTTGAAGTGAAACAAAAGCTCCTTGAGGCCAAGGAACGCGCAAACCGCATCATAAGTGATGCAGAAGAAAAAGCAGACAAGCTTGAGCACGAGCTCGCAACACCTCTTCGCGAGCGCGAAGAAAAGCTCGAAAAGAATGCGGAGCGTCTTGCGAAACGCGAAGAGTTTCTCGATGAACGCGAGAGCGCGGTCGCTGACGACGCCGAAGAAGCGCGAAACCGCGAAAACGAAGCCGCAAACCTAA
>CAZYDN010000022.1:0-5618 GCA_964646315.1 uncultured Candidatus Saccharibacteria bacterium | reverse complement strand
GTCGCTGACGACGCCGAAGAAGCGCGAAACCGCGAAAACGAAGCCGCAAACCTAAGGCGTGACGCAGAGAAACTGCTCGCTGAGCGACGCCTTGAACTCACGCGCCTTGGCAGGCTTTCAGAAAACGAAGCACGCGCCATGCTTATGAAAGATTTAGAAGAAACGTTGGAAGAGTCTATTCTTGCGCGTCTTCAGAAGCTCGAAGCACATGGTAAGTCGCAGCTAGAAGAAAAGGCTCGATCAATTCTTCTTTCTACTATTCACCGACTCGCAACCAACGTGAATGCGGACGTCATGACGCTTTCCATTCCTATTGGTTCTGAGGAAGTAAAAGGGAAAATTATTGGGAAAGAAGGAAGAAATATTAAGGCCTTTGAGCGCGCTACCGGTGTAGACGTCATTATTGACGACGCACCAGATAAAATAACCATCTCTTCGTTTGATCCCATCCGCCGTCACACCGCAAAAATTGCACTAGAGTGGCTTATAGAAGACGGTCGCATCCAGCCAGCCAAGATTGAAGAGTCTGTTGAAAAGGCCAAAACCCTTATTCAAGAGCTAGTGAAACAAAAAGGTGAAGAAGCGGCGTACGAGGTAGGTGTAGTAGGGCTTGATCCTAAACTTATTACCCTTTTGGGACGCCTTCACTTCCGTACCAGCTACGGACAGAACGTACTTCAGCACTCTATAGAGATGGCGCACCTTTCTAGCATGTTGGCGGAAGAACTTGGTGCCGACCCTCTTATCGCAAAGACGGGGGCTCTGCTTCATGATATCGGAAAAGCGGTGGATCACGAGGTTCAGGGTACTCATGTAGAAATTGGCCGACGAATTCTTGAGAAATTTGGCATCGATATACGCGTGATACAGGCGATGCAGTCGCATCACGAAGAGTATCCGTATGAAACGCCCGAATCTATCATTGTGCAGGTAGCAGATGCTATCTCTGCGGGCCGTCCGGGTGCTCGTCGTGACACCGTGGAGCGATATCTCGAGCGACTCGGCGATCTAGAGCGTATTGCCTCAACATTTGAGGGAGTAGAAAAGGTGTACGCCATTTCTGCGGGCCGCGAGATTCGCATATTTGTGAATCCAGGAAAGGTTTCGGATATCGCAATGCACAAAATGGCACGAGATATTGCCAAACGCGTACAAGAAGAACTCAAATATCCAGGAGAAATTAAAGTAAATGTGATTCGCGAGAATCGTGTGGTGGAGTTCGCACGATAGGGCGTTTGACAAAGCAGCAGAAAATCGCCCTAATAAGGGCGATTTTCGCTATCCCCCTCATTTTTTTTGCCCTCTTGCGTAATATGGCTCATTTCCTATACTTTCTCCGGTAGCCCTCGTATGGGCTCAGAAGCCCAAGAGGATTTAACCCCTAAACGTATTCCTATGAATAAAGCAGATATCGCAGGTAAGGTACAGGAAGTGCTCGGTGGCACAAAGGCTGACGCAGAGCGCGCAGTTGAGTGTGTTATCGACAGCATTACTGCAGGTCTTAAGTCAGGTGACGAGGTTTCAATCGCAGGTCTCGGCATCTTCAGCGCTAAGGCTCGTCCTGCTCGCACCGGCCGCAACCCACGCACTGGTGAGACCATCCGCATCGCAGCTACTCGCACTCCTAAGTTCCGTCCAGCAAAGGCGCTTAAGGATTCAGTAAAGTAGTTAACTCGTTTTTAAAACACAAAAGCCCCGCATTCGTGCGGGGCTTTTGTGTTTTATTTAAAATATTTCTTCTTTTTGAGCTTTTCCGGCAAATAGCTTTCGTCCGTATACATCTCATACCCACTGCCGTATCCCATATCTTTCATAAGCTTTGTGGGAGCATTACGAATATGTTTAGGTACCGGAAGATTACCCAACTGCTTCACGTCTGCCTGAGCCGCGCGTAACGCGTCATACGCAGAACGGTCTTTCTTTGCTTGCGCCAAATACGCCACACCGTGGGCCAAGTTTATTGCGCACTCAGGATACCCAATCACTTCGCACGCGCGAAATACTCCATTAGCCACCACAAGCGCAGTGGGCTGAGCAAGGCCAATATCTTCAGACGCAAATATCACCATCCGACGCGCAATGAATAACGGATCTTCTCCCCCATCTATCATGCGCGCCAAGTAATACATGGCAGCATCGGGTTGTGATGCTCGCATGCTTTTTATAAACGCACTGATGGTGTCGTAGTGTTCTTCCCCTTTCTTGTCGTAGCGCAGGTGGGGCGATTCAAGAGCCTTGTTGAGTGTTTCCACGTTTACGTCTCCATAGAGGCTCACCGTGCTGTCTAGGAGGGTTAGAGCGCGTCTGGCGTCGCCATTGGCGTATCCCATGAGCCACGCAAAAGCATCCTTGTTCAGCTTCAGCTTTGCACGCTTCACAATTGCCTTGAGTGATTCTTCGGAAAGAGGTTCGAGCACAAACACCCTACACCGAGAGAGAAGCGCTGGAATAACCTCAAATGAGGGATTTTCCGTAGTTGCTCCGATAAGGATGAGCGCACCACTTTCTACATACGGAAGGAGAAAATCTTGCTGTGCTTTATTAAATCGATGAATCTCGTCCAGAAAGAGCACTTTTGGCTTTTTTGAAAACTCGTCTCCAGCAAAAGGTTCCTGAAACGCAACCTTCTTGCTTCTGGCGGCCTTATCTCCTTCCACAATACTTCGTATGTCTTCCTTTCCGGCCGATACTGCGGACAGCTCATGAAGCTCAGCATTTAGTGCGCGTGCATATATCCGCGCGATAGTTGTCTTTCCCGTTCCCGGAGGTCCCCAGAGAATAAACGAAAAGATGTGCTTTTTCTCTACAGCCACACGAAGCGGCTTCCCCTCCCCTACAAGGTGCTCCTGCCCTACCACTTCTTGAATGGTTTTTGGACGTAGTCTGCTTGCAAGCGGTTCCATGTGAACCATGGTACACCTTTAATTATGAGGTTGTGGAGAATTACGGGCAGCTGGGGCTGAGCGGGATAGCAGGTACACCGGGTATCGATTTTCCGTATACCGCAAAACCGTCCACGTTTGAGCACGCTGCCGCTCCCCCTTCACCCTGATTAGAATCCATTTGATATGGATTTCCCCATGGGTCCCGTTCTAGCGCCGTAAGTCCGGTGACAAGTCCGTTAGTCGCCGCCTGAATTTGAGTGAGCGCCAATCGCCACTGAGCAATACATCCGGTAGCGGTTATATCTGCGCATGCGCAGTGCACACAGTTGGAAGCCGGTGCGAAAGATAGTAGCGGGCGATTCTGCTCTCCTTGGGCAATGATGATAGCTTGAATAATTTGGCGCATATCTGATTTTGCCTGTGCCACCCGTGCCTTTTCCCGTGCCGTATTTAAACTCGACAGTACTACGCTCGATAAAAGACCAATGATTGCAATAACCACGAGCAACTCGATGAGCGTAAAGCCTTTGATTCGTGCAAATGGTATGCGCATATATACAGCTTATTTATTCATACAGTAGCACTTCAAATGCAGAACATTTTAACTCTTATTGTTCTTTAGCTTTTACACTGCATGTCGTGCTCCAATGAGCTCTGAGAAACTAATGGATAGTCTGTTCAGGAACATAGTTCTGCACGGCACGAAATAACGCGTCCAGTGCTTCTGGACTACTTACATCTACTTCTAGCTCTGAAGACGTACGCGACGAGTCTTCAATATACGTTCGAAATTTCCCAGAGAGCGTTTCTCCCCGGGAATCTTCTTCAAGCCACTTCTCCATAGCGTCTGGATCGCTTGGAAAAGCGTGTCTTATAAGAAATACCTGCACTCTTGAGTCAGTTACAGGAAGAATCTTTGTTATTCCTTCTGCGTGTTTTGCGAGAGCCTCGCCACTGGTTGTATGATTGTGCTCTCCAAACGATTCTTTCATGCTAAAAGTGTATCATTTGAGTAGGTGCACAAGACACAATTTGGTCTACAATAAGTCTATGTCTCCAGAACGCCCACCCGCAGAAAATAAAGCGCCTTCCTCCCCTGAAACAACTCCCGGCTCAAGCGAAACAAGTCCACAAACGGAAGAAATTCTTAACACCTTCGACACACTCCACGAAAAGACAATTCACGAGCAATTGCCACCAGAGGAGCGCATTGAGGTGTATCACACACTCCACGCGATAGCGGAGCAGTTTGAGAATAATGAAATGCTCGTAGCCTACGAAGAAGGGCGTGTCCCAACCTTCGCTTCTATGGAGGCTGCGGTAAAGCAGGTGGACGAGCATTTGGCTTCAGATCCAGAGGACCCGGAAAGCATGCGACTACGGAAACTTCTTTCTCAGCGTGTTATTGAAATACGTAGGTGGTGTTCTAAATACGAACAATCGGTAGTGGTCTTTCACCGGCGAAAGAAACAAATGGCGCTGCGTTCCTATGACGATCCGGCAACGGACTTTGTGAAGGCTGACCAAGATCGCAGGCGTACCCACGATAACTTGATGACAGCAATACAGAGTTTGGATGCACTTATTACAGAGGCTGACGAGCTTGAGTCTTTACCTCAACCAATTGCTCGTGCAAAGCCTAGGAATTTTCTTCCTAAAGGTTATGCGGAAGAAAACCCATTCATTTTTAGTGCCAGCAGCGCAACTCATGAACATCGGGATTTTATTAGAGACTGGGCACTTGTAGCCAACCTGGAACAGAAGCTTGATGCACAGCGAGCATACTTCTCTCCTTCTAAAGCAGCGTAAGCCTAGAGAACCTGTATGCAGAAATGGGTCGCCCGTCGAGAGACAGGCGACCCATTTTATTTTGGTCCATGAGGAACCCTTTCATGATTAAAGATCAGATTGGTGGCATACAGGTCCACCGCCCGGAGAATTTGCTGAGGAGTCACACTGTTGAGTTGTAGAAGCTGCACCACCCGCGGATTGTCCCCGAGAAGTTGTGCCATTTCCTGCATCTCGGCGCTTTCAACCGCCAGCCCCACTCCCTCAGGAGTGATGCGGTCCATGGCAAGAAGCCGTTCCGCCAGAATTGAGACTGCCATAGCCGTTTGCGGAAGTTCTTTCCGAAACAGTTCCCAGCTTTCAAAGAGCCCTTGAGGCGCTTCGTTGTTGGTTTTTTCCACGTAAACACCTCCCATCACGAAGAAGATTCTTCCTATTTACTATAACATAGGTATTGAAAATATGCAAGTATACCGCTCTCACCTTACATAAGAGGAACGGGGCCGCTTACGCGACCCCGTTTAGTTTTTGCGCACTTCTCTTTTTCGAAACTAGCGTCCGCCCGAAGAACCGCCACCGCCGAAGTTGCCACCACCCCCGGAGAAACCTCCCCCTCCGGATCCAGAACTGGACCAGGCAGAGCTTGAGCCGCTGCTCTGGGCTTGGCTCATACCCCAGAAGATACCGACAAGGACCAGGCCAAGGATCATGAAGACGATGTAGCCGGTAAAAGCGTAGCCGACGACGAGAGCAGCAATGAGACCACCCACAACGCCAACAGCAGCACCCACCCAACCGTTCACCATAATCAGCACAGCACCCACGAAGCTAAAGACCGCTGTGATAAGCAGAGCGACGAGAGCCTTTTGTTCCCGCACTCGCTTTTCAGCTTCCATCTTCACCGCCTTCGCGAATAGTGGGTCGCTGTCTACTTGTCCGCGAAGA
>CAZYDN010000021.1:0-12606 GCA_964646315.1 uncultured Candidatus Saccharibacteria bacterium | reverse complement strand
TGCCGGTTGACCTTGCGGCCCCCCTTGACTTGCATGCCTTATCCATGTCGCCAGCGTTCACCCTGAGCTAGGATCAAACTCTCATTAAGAATAGGCGGAACACAAGAAAACACTCTTGGTGTTCACAACCTCTTACCTTTTTTCTAGATGTATTCAGTTGTCGAAGAGCGAACAAAATCCCCGCCCCCTCATAAAGGAGGCGATAGATGCATACTACCCTCCCGTGTATATGGCGTCAAGCACTCCCTAAATGCCGTATAACAAGTCCCCGCCTCACTCGTTTCCGAGGGGCGGGGAGTGGTTTTTTACAGGCAATTCAGATTTCAATCCTGACGATTATCTCCATGTCCAGACTGAATGTGGTTGCCAAGTGGTGAGGAAATGCGTACAGCATCGGGCCGTTCCCGGACACATAGAAGTGGTGCCAGTTGCCTTCGACGTACACAGGAATCGTGAGAACACGGCACCCATCCCCAACCTCTCCCCCCTTAAAAAGGGGCAGGAGTTCGGCAGCATCGGGGAGTGCACATACACCTCGACCCTCCATCAAAAGCTGTACCCATGACGGAGGCTCGGTGAACCCAAGCTCACGCAGACTCACCCGTGCAAATGCGCAAGACTCGCGTTCCCCCTTAGAAAACGAGGAGTGCTCTAGCACCTGAAGGGCGGCCTCACTTGCACCGAATCCTTGCTCAATGAGGTGGGTACGAGCCGCTCTCGGATCGATCACACACTGAGTCAATATAGGAAAGGGTGGGCCCACAGACTTCCGCAACCTACGACGCTGTTGAACTCGTACTCGCGACTCACTGAATTCTCCAGCAAGCACTGATTTATTCGGACGAAGATACCTGGCGGGAATGCTGGTACCGGTTACTTTCTCTTCCATAGAACTTCTCCCTTGCCGCACTGATGCGGCTCTGTTTTGGGTTATACGTCTGTTGCTGTACATACGCAATAGACGCTCCGTTTTCTAAAACACTTATTCCTTTCCACAAGTTGCGGTGAGGGGGTATGAGCGTAGAATGGAGAGAGCCGTCAAGCCTTGCGAATCAATGCGTTTTAAAAAATCTTCGCGTGAGTATGTTGTAGTCTCCGTTGGAGGGTCTTTGATAGTCCCTGATCAAATTTCCGTTCCCTTTCTTTCTACACTTCGTGAGCTTGTATTGAATAAGACCCGTGCGGGTCTTTCTTTTTTTATCATTGCTGGAGGTGGCAAACTCGCCCGAAGATATCAGGATGCTGCTCACGAGGTACGCGGTGACTTGGACCGAGAAGATCTCGATTGGATGGGTATCCATTCTACGCGTCTTAATGCTCACCTCTTGCGCACCATCTTTCACGAAGAAGCTCAGGCACGTATTGTAAAAAACCCCACGCGTAGACTTAGCACCAAGAGCAGTGTTGTTATTGGAGCGGGATGGAAGCCGGGATGGTCTACCGACTACTGCGCCGTAATGGCCGCAAAGAATCTGGGCGCTAAGAAATTGGTGAATCTTTCAAATATCGATTACGTGTATACGGCAGATCCACGCACCGACCCTTCCGCTACGAAGATTGAAACTATTTCTTGGAGCGAATTTAGAAAACTCATACCTTCCGAATGGGATCCAGGTCTCTCTTCCCCGTTTGATCCTGTAGCTGCTAAAGAGGCTGAGGCTCTGGGTATTGAGGTGGCCATAATTAATGGCGAGAAACTCGATGAGTTTGAAAAGTATCTTGCAGGCAAACCATTCATTGGAACGGTTATTTCTTAGTCAGTAAAAATTTCTATGGGCACACTGTGTTCGAGTATGTGTATGAGCGTTGATAGAATGGTGCAAAATAACTACCCGCAGGCGCAGGACCTCCCTGGTAATTGCACATATATGCAGCATTTAGAACGTTCCAGCTTGGCTCCCTGAATCCTGCGAGTGAGCGAGGTCCACGTGAATTACTATTTTCAACCGTTGCCCACGCGGAAAGTATGTACTTACTACCGTCACTTGAATACATATAACAAGCTCCGCCGCCCGCATTTCCCGATACTTGATCTCGAGGGTAAGGGTCCTGTGGCAGTGAACTTATATATCCACCAGAAACAAGACCAGGAACCCAGTCTGCGGTTATCTGATCTGGCGCAGTTGCAGTTTTGCATCCCGGATCCATATACACACTATCTAAACTACCCGTCGAAGGATATGCGTTGTTGTTGAGCCAGTATACTTGCAGGGCCTTATTTACTTCCGCCAAATCTAACTGCCTTTCGGAATCGCGGGCCCTACTTCGTGCAGCATTGAGAGATGAAAGAACCACCGACGAAAGCAACCCAATGATAGCTATGACAACCAGAAGCTCTATCAATGTAAAACCCTTATTTAAAAGGGTGGAACGAACTAGAGGGTTCGTTTGTCTCATTACCTATAATGATAGCATCATGAATTAGAGGTAGAGAGTATGGGTGGCCCGTACCAACACTCATTTAGCAATTAACGTGCAAGTACGCTGTCTATCTTTTCGTATAGTTCTTGCAGGGAGCCGCTATTATCTACAACAACAGTAGACTCTTGAAGCGCACCGAAAATATTCTGTTTCGTTGGGTCGTCTGGATTTGATTCAGCTTGTTCCTGTTCTTGCCATTTTTCAAAAGACACATGGTCCTTTTCGCTACCGCGGGCGAAAGCTCGTTCGTAGCGCAACTGTGGACTCGCCGTAATTCCAAGGACAAATCCTCCCAGTTCTTTAATCCTTTTTACTTCCGCGACAGCTCTTAGACTTTCAATAACCGCATCTCCCCCGACTTCTTGTGCTCTGCCATACAACGAATCGATAACATAGCTTGGTCCATGTTCTTTACGTAACTCATTTGCAACAATAGTCATCGAGTCACGATTTACCGGAAGCCCCCGTCGTACTATTTCCTCTGTAATAAACCCACTTGCTGAATAGTGCTTAAATCCTCGCCCAGTCACCAGGTACTCAACCACAGCACCCTTCCCCGCTCCGAACGAACCCGTAATGCCAAGAATCATGCGTTTGGGGAACTGGCTTGCGTCGCCTTCATAAGTGCCTGATCTACTGCGTAGTGAAGCTCCTCAAGAGAACCGTCATTTTCAATGCGGCTATCGGCCAATTGCATAACGCCAAAGACGTTCATGTCCCATGGCTCGCTTGAAGCCATCTCACGGTCCTCAATGGTGCAAAAATCTTCAAATGACATGTGGGCTACTTCAAGCCCTTCCTTGTTTGCTACACGTTCATACCGTAGCTTTCGGTCTGCATCCACCGCAAAGATAACTGCTGCATGCTCTTTAAGGAACTCGGCTTCGCCAATAGTACGAATAGACTCTACCACCGCTTTTGCGTCGTCCTTTGCCATTTCGTACAGACGTTCAATAACATATGCGGCTCCATGTTCTTTTCGTAGGTCGTTGGCGACCTCACGCATTGTGACCTTCGTTTCAGGAAGATGGCGTTTACGAATTTCTTCCAGAATAACCGTGCGAGCTGAATAGCGAGAAAATCCCTTACTGCTCACCAAGTACTCAACGACTGCCCCCTTACCTGAACCATTCGTACCGGTAACGCCAATCACCATGATCTTATTTCTTCTTTACGTCCCCAGAGAAACGAGCAGCAATTGGAATAAGCAGAGGTGCTGAGCGACAGACAGAAGAGAAGGTTCCAGCGACCACACCCACAAGCATTACCACCGCAAAGGTTCTAGTTGCTTCGCTTCCCATAATAATAAGAGCGAGCAGAGCAAGGGCTACGGTGACCGCAGTGTTAATGGAGCGTCCTAGTGTTTCGGTAATAGACTTACCCACCGTAACTTCGAAAGCTTCTTTGATGTTTTGTTCTTCGTTGAGATGAAGGTGCTCACGCACGCGGTCAAAGATCACGATTACGTCGTTGATACAGTATCCAAGAAGCGCAAGCAAGGCGATAACGAACAAGGTGTCGATTTGTGCTCCGGTGAAATATGCATAAATCGCAAAGAATCCTGAGGGCACGATGATATCGATAAGAAGCATTGCGACCGCAGTGATGCCATATCCCCACGCAGGAACGGGCTTAGACACCTTACGAAAGGCAAACGCAATGTAGAGCATGATGGCAAGCACTACCGCACCAATTGCGTAGAGTGCTTTTATTGCGAGCTCCTTACCGAGCGAAGGACCAATAGAATTAAAGCGAAGCTCGGTCAGTTCACTACTAGAGGTTCCCTTGAGAGCCGTGAGCAATGAGAGGTGCTCTTCAGGAGTCAGGGTACTGGTGCGCACCGTAACCCCCTTCTCTCCACTCGCGCGAAGCGAGAACTCGCCTAGAGCCAAGTTGTTAACGGAAGATTTGAGACTTTCGAGCTCTGGGCGTGCATCGGTATATGCAACCTCTACTAGAGACCCACCGGTGAACTCAATAGAAAGCTTTGGAGGAAGAAAAATGAGCGCTGCGATCGACCCTACGAGAAGAAGTCCCGTAAGCCAGAAGAAGAAGCTGCGATGATTGACGACAAACATATTAGTTTTTGTTAGATGAACGCTTGCCAAGTCCACACTCAAGCAACCAGTGCCAGGCGGCATTCCCCTCTTCAGGAACAACCACAAGAAGGAACACACGAGTAATAGTAACCGCCGTGAGCAACGAAGCTATAACGCCTAGACCAAACACGAGCGCGAAACCTTGCACGAGCGACGTTCCCATCCAGAAAAGAATGCCACTTGAGATAAGCATGGTGAAGTGACCGTCGCGAATTGCGGGCCACGCACGACCAAAACCTGCACGCACAGCTTCACGAGGTCCCTTACCGCTACGCAATTCTTCCTTCATGCGCTCGAAGATGAGCACGTTGGCATCCACCGCCATACCAATGGAGAGGATAAGTGCCGCGATACCTGAAGCCGTAAGCGTAATTGGGATAACTTTGATGAGCGCAACCGTAATCAAGAGGTAGATAACAAGTGCAACCGTCGCAATGAGTCCTGGTACGCGGTACCAAAGAATCATAAAGAGCGCGACGAGCAAGAACCCTACAGCACTCGCCTTGAGTCCAGCTGCGTAGGCTCCGTCACCTAGAGACGAACCGACCGCATCGCTTGAGACGAGTGTGATAGGGACTGGAAGTGCACCGAAGTTTAGGTTTCGTACTAGCTCACGCGCCTCAGTTGGGGTGAACTGTCCGCTGATGGTTGCGGTACCTCCTGCAATAGTCTCGCGAATAACTGGTGTTGAGATTGGCTGACCGTCGAGAAAGATTGCAAGCTGCTTACCTACATTCTCGCTCGTAATCTTTTCGAAAAGCTTCGAGCCTTCATCATTGAAATGAAGTACGACTATGGGCTCGTTTGCGCCTGTTCCATTCCCTGTCCCAAATTGAAGCTCTGCACTCTTAACGAAGCGTCCCGTGAGACCTGTTGTGACAAAGGAGAGCGTTGAAGACGCGCTGGTAGCCTCTGTAGTTGAAGCTTCTCCCACAAGCTTGAACTCAAGCACGGGAGTTTTACCAATTGCATCTACCGCGGCTTTTACATCCGTGACTCCTGGAAGCTCAATAATAAGACGATCTTCCTGTGCGCCTGCTACCGCACTCGATCGCTCGAGTTGTACGAGTGGTTCAGCTACACCAAAGAGGTTTACGCGCTTATCCACCACTTCGCGAAGTGAGTTAAGTGCCCCCTGTTTATCGGTGGCTATGTCTGAAGTATCTGCGCGGTACACCAAAGAAGTGCCTCCAGCTAGATCGAGCCCAAGCTTTATAGGGTATTTAGAAGTAGGACCTTCGGTAGTAAGAATAAACCAAGAAAGAAGTCCGGCGGCTAGTAAGACGCCGAGAGCAGGTACGATTCGCATATACGGCCTAGTGTACGGCTTTTTGCTACTCCTGCAATGACCTTTCCAAAAGAGTAACTACGTTGCGGAATAAGCAGGCCACAGCAATAGGTCCCATCCCCCCAGGGACTGGAGTAAACACGCTCGCTTTTAGTGCACAGGCAGGATCAGCATCTCCCACCACCTGCCCTCCTTGTTCCGAGGTGCCCGCATCAATAAGCACCACCCCTTCACGTATATCCTGTGGAGTAATAAGCCCAGGACTTCCAGCGCCCGAGACAATAATATCCGCTTCTTGCAATGAGGTAGGACTTTCTGTTTCGCGCGTTACCACGGTAACCTTGGCACCTGACACCTTCAGCCACTGTGCGGAAGGAATGCCCACCAACTTCCCCTGCCCCACAACCACAACCTTCTTCTGAGACACATCTACCTGAGTGCGCTCGAGTACTTCTTTTATTGCTTCCACCACAGGTGGAAGGAGGGAGAATTTCGTCTGCTGCTCAAAAGCAGCATACGCATGCCCAGACAATACGTCGGCATCTTGCCTAAGTGCAATTGCATTCACTATTTCCTGCGTACGGATATGGGAAGGTAGTGGCAACTGAACAATCACCGCATGAGCACCAGGATTTCGCACCGCTTCAAGAAATGCTAACTCGGTTGCATCTTCGGGAAGGTGTACGACTTCAAGACGCATTCCCGCATCTTCTGCACGGGCCGCCTTAATTTTTAGATACGAAAGAGTCGCGGGTGAAGGTGCGCAGGTAATGGCACGCACTACGGGAGTAACTCCCAAGCGAAGCACTCGTTCCTTGGTATCCCTCAGGATATCTGCTGCTATGGCTCGCCCGTCTACAATCATGGTTTTGGTCGACGCGCGGCAGGTGGCACCGAGTACTCATACACTCCGTCGGTATAGTAGAACGCGTCGAAGGGAGAGTACTGATACGTATAGCCAAGTACACGTGTTACTTTGCTTCCATCAACTGCAATAGGATATGAGTATCCCTTCCAGCTTCCGCGAGCGGTAGGAACTTTACCGCGGGAAATGTGCCACAGAATAAAGAACGGAATTCGTGCCATCCACGGCTGGATGGTAATGGCCTTCTTCCCTACTGCACGTGCCATATCTTTTCCACGTACCACGTCACCCGGAGGGCAGATGTTAAATATCTGATACGCTCCCGCGGACTCTCCAAACGAAAGGCGCTCAACAATGCCCACCACATCGTCTTCGTGAATGAACTGACGAAGCCACTTAGGGGTTACGGGTACAAAAGACGTCATGAGTGAGATGAGTCGATAGATGAACGAATCTTTCAGTTGTCCTGAGAGGGCGGCCTGGAGGCCAAATCTAATGCGCATAAACCTCCCACGAGGGCCGGTGATTGCTGCGGGTCGAAGTATTGCCACGGAAATATCGGGACGCTCTGCTTCTGCCAGTTGATACTTCTGAAATAGGTGCGCTTCACTGATACGCTTTTCTTCGGCGTACAAGTAGTCGGTTTCTCGGAAAGGATCTTCCTCGGTAAACCGCTGCTCCATGGTGTTGCTTGCAAACGCACCGTACGACGCCACGGTTGAGAAATGAATTAGTTTCTTAACGAAAGAGTGATCAAAAGCGAAGTTAAAGACTTCGTCAGAACCATCAATATTCCATTTCCAAGAAAGTTCTCGGTTTCCATATATCTCTCGAATTTGCCACGCGGTGTGAATGATCACTTCGGGTTCCGCAGCCTCGGCCACATCTTGCCATCCACCATCTGCAGTATTGGTCTCTAGGTACACAAGCTTGTGCACGCCCTCAAGCATTTCAGGCATCGGTTCCTTATCGATACCAATAATTTTTTCTACGTCTGGACGCTCAGCAAACTTTTGAATGAGCATACTGCCCACGTATCCTGCTGCGCCGGTAATAAGAATAGTTTTTGTGTTCATGAATGTTGTGAGTCTATGTTACCAGGCACTGATGCGGAATATCATTCTCTTGAGTGTTTTAAGTGCAATAACGAGATCAAGAGCAAGAGAGCGATGTTTAATGTAGTAGAAATCGTACGCAAGACGCATCTTTGTTTCCTCTATAGATTGAGGACTTATGTGTCCTTGCTCATACTGCTGATTAATTTGTGCCCAGCCCGTAATTCCCGGACGCACACTGTAGCGCACCATGTAATACGGGATAGACTCACCCAAACGCTTACCAAGACCCTCAATATCATTGCGAGGCCCAATGAGAGAAAGTTCTCCTCGAAGAATATTTATAAACTGAGGGAATTCGTCGAGCGAGGTTTGCCGCATAAAACCTCCCACGCGTGTAACGCGATTTTCTCCTTCTCCTACCCACTCCTTTGAAGAAGCGTCATTGAAACGCATGCTTCGGAATTTATACACACGCATTGGCTCTCCATGTTCACCGATTCGATCCTGAGCAATGAATACCGGACCCGGACCTTCGATACGAAGCGCAAGCCACACAAAAGGAGTAGCTATAAGTGTTACCGCACCCATAAGTATGCCTCCTGCTATATCTATACAGCGCTTAGCTACAGCGTACAGCACCGAAGTTTCTTGCACGTTTCGAATGAACCAATCGTGTGACATGAGTGAAAGCGGGACTCTATCAAACACATCTTCGTAGATGCTATAGAAATCAACGAGCTCTCGTCTTCCACGAGAAAACGAAAAGTCGTAGAGAGCCGGTAGCAACGGATGAATGACCGTGTGGTCTGTGTCGACCACCAACACTCGCACGCCCTGTGCCACTGCTTCCTCTAATTTAGAGTCGAGCTCAGTAGCAAGAGTGCTTGGCGAAAGACTACCCACGAATTCAAGGTGGTACCTGGGATTACCATTCACCTCCTGAATGAGTTCTCTCGCTTCTTCCCCTTCCGCAATAAGCAATCCTTTCTCACGCACCATCGGTCGAGAGATTCTTGGGAATATCGCAAGTCGCCACGGGAAAATAAGCATGAGCGAGACACCCAAATAAATCACGAGATTTGTTTTTGGCGCGATACCCGTGTCTGGCATAAGAAAAAAGAACACCGCCGCAATTAAAATATTAACTACTTGGGTTTTCAGAAGCGCATTTGGAAGTGATGTCTTCGACAATATGATGCGTTTTCCATACAGACCGGAGAGGTAAAAAATACCAAGCCACAACGCAAACAAAAGCGAGAAGGGTTCAAGGTGCTGTGAGAGTATTTCCTTACTTGGTATGGAGCCATACCGTAACAAAAGAGTGAGCCACAAACTAGCCGCAAATACAATTAAGTCTCCTACAAAAAGGAGTATCGAGACGCGTCTGCCACCATGAATCATATGAGAAGGTTATACTATAGAACACGAGCATCTGCATGGACGTTACACCTATACCCGCAGCTTCCCCCATTCTATACGTTATTACCAAGGGCACTTGGGGTGGTGCTCAGCGTTATGTGTATGAGCTAGTTCTTGAAGCCCGCAAGCGGGGCGCTATTGTACACGTGGCCTGTGGCACACCAGGAGAGCTCGTACGTCGTTTAGAAGAGGCTCAGGTTCCCGTTACCCTTATTCCAGGGCTTGCACGCGATATTCGTCTAGGAAGTGATGTTCGCGCCTTTCTTGGTCTTGTTTCTCTTATACATCGAGTACGTCCGGCAGTGGTTCATTGCAACAGCTCCAAGGCTGGACTTATTGCGGCTCTCGCAAGCCGGGTACTTGGAATACGCCGCATTATTTTTACGGCGCATGGGTGGGCATGGAACGAGCTGCGCCCCATGTGGCAAAAACGCATATTTAAAGCTCTCCACTTCCTTACCGTGTTTTTCTCACACTCCGTCATTGCGGTATCAAACGCAATTAAGGAAGACGCATCCTGGATGCCTTTTGTACAAAAGCGATTCGTGGTCATTCATCATGGTGTGTCTCCCCTTTCCCTCCTCTCTCAAAACGATGCTCGGCTTTTTGTAGAACACGCTATGGAAAAAGAGTTCCCTTCTTCTGCAATATGGATAGGCGCACTTGCTGAACTTCACCCCACTAAGGGCCTTGATGTGCTTTTGAAGGCGTTTGCGTTTGTCTGTGGAGAGTTCCCTGAAGCAATACTCATACTTATAGGCGAGGGAGAGGATCGTGGCCGACTTACGGCTCTGGCGCACATGTTAAAAATTGAGCAGCGCGTACATTTTCTTGGTCACGTTAAAGACGGAGCTCGTATACTTTCTGCACTCGACGTGTTCGTGTTCCCTTCCTACTCTGAAGCACTCGGGTACGTAGCTATTGAGGCCGGTCAAGCATCGCTTCCGGTTGTTGCAAGCAACGTAGGTGGCATTCCTGAAATTATTACGGACGGTGTCTCAGGGTATTTAGTGCCTCCTGGAGACCCAAATCTTTTTGCACAAAAAATACAGGAACTCCTTAAAAGCCAGGAACTACGGGCTCGTTTCGGAACAGCACTTACGACTCGGATAGATACTGATTTCTCCCAGGAACAGATGTTTGAAAAAACCTTTGCTCTGTATTCTTAACTCCTCCTCAAACGAGTGAGAGGTATGTTCCGAGAAAAAGCTCAGAAGGAACAATGAGAGATGCTTAGATGCGAGGCATGGGAAGATGAGGAGTGGAGGCGTACTAAAAGTACGACGCAATGACGAAGCGGGACCCATAACGACGCAGATAAGTATCTATCGTCGTTCCTTATTCTAGCCTTCGTATTCGGCCATAGCCCGATCCCTCGGCACACTCCTCCCCTCTCGTGCAAGAGACGCCACAATCCCGAGCGCTGCAAACTCCGCTAATAGATGCGAGCCTCCGTAACTCATAAAAGGAATGGTGGTTCCTGTCACAGGAAGTAGTCCTAGATTGATACCTGCGTGAATAAAAAGATGCGCGGAAAGCAAAAGTAGTACTCCGAGCGTAAAGAAGGCATCGAAGTTCGTTGCTGACCTACGCGAAATTGCTAATAGGCGAGCGAGCAGAAGTCCATACAGAAAGAGAACGAGGGCAATACCCACAAATCCCCATTCCTCTGCAAACGCTGCAAAGATAAAGTCAGTCTCGTATTCTGGAAGAAAGCGAAGCTTTGATTGTGTGCCGTACCCTATACCTTTCCCCCACAGCTGTCCAGAACCCGCAGCAACGGTTGCCTGATACGCGTTGTATCCAGAACCTCGAATATCGGCTGCAGGATTTACGAATGCCATGATGCGTGCCCGTTGATAATCGTGGAGTCCACCAAACCATAGTCCCGTTGCAAGAATAATTCCTGTAATAGCAACAATCGCTAAGTGCTTCTTTGGGATACCCGACACCAGCACCATACCAAACCACACCGCACTAAAGATGGCAGCAGTACCCAGGTCTGGCTCTACAAGAATAAGAAGTATGACCGGTGCGGCATACACTCCCGAAAGCAGGATCTGTCTGAAATCCCCAATAGCCATGTGTCGTCTTGAAAAGTATTTGGCCATGAGAGCGATGAAGGCGAGCTTCCCCAGGTCCGCTGGTTGGAATGAGAAAGCACCGAAACTAAACCAACTCTTAGCTCCCATCACAGTTTCAGCTGCAACTAATAGCAAGACGAGAAGAATTATAGTAACGACGTATCCGGAAATAATGACGGGGGTGCGTCGTATGAACCGCATATCAATAGACGCACATATGGTGAACGTAACGACTGACACCAAAAGCCATATGAGCTGCCTAGGAGCTTGGGAAACATGCGTCGTATCGAAAGGATGCATGGTAATAATGCCCAGCACACACAGAGCTACAGGTATAGCCAAAAGAGGCCATTCCTTTAGTAGACCCGTGAAAGGATTCCTTCGAATAAGCTCGCTCATGGGAGACGGATAAGCGGAACAACTTCAAACCGAGTAGGCGGAGCGGTAAAGGGTTCGTTCCAGGTAAAGGTAACAGGAGCACTTGATTGTGCCTTAAGCACCGGCACAAGAGTTTCTGAAGCCGCGAGCACGTTACCCTCTGCATCAAACACTACCCCAATTGCTCGGACTTCAAACACAGGATCAAACGCGGCGTTTTCAAGAGTTGCGGTAACGCGGGGCGCCGCACCTTCAGTTATTGTTGGGTTCTGTACTGCAACGCCAGGATAGACTCCTTCAGTTTTATTCCAGACAATATTTTCTGCGGGAAGTGTAACGAAGGCTCGAGTAACTATCGCTCCCTTTGTAGCGGCTCGAATGAAAAGAGGAACCGTCTTCCCTGCCGGAATATCAAACGTACCCTTCACCCGAGTAATGAGTACGGCATCTGCGCCATAGAGTTCTACGGTGTACGGTGCATCTTTTGCTTGTGCGTGCTTATTGGGGTTTTGTACGTAGGCGATTACATCGGTACGTCCTTGCACAGAAAGGGGGCGCGCGAAAAGTACGATGGGTGATGTTACCTGGGCAGTACATATGCGAAGACAGGAACCTCCACAATCAATACCCTCTTCGTCTTGATTTAGCTTTTGATCGGTGCATGTAGGTACCTTGTAAAAAACGGCAATAGCTACCCCTGCTATCAAAAGAAAAATGACCGCAGCTATACCTCCCACAATCATAAGACGCATTCGTTTTGCCCAATCTAAAGTCATGCCATGAGTATAGCAAAAAGCCGCTCGCCTGATGGCGAGCGGCACATAAGTGGTCGGAATGGCGAGGACTTGAACCTGCAACCTCCTAGCAGCAGCTAGGCGCTCTACCATGGTCCGTAACCTCCCAGAGATGGACCTTGAGCTACACTCCGAAATACACTTTCTTTCTTGAAATTACGTCCGTATTGCTCGCCCATTGGCGTCAATATTTGGATATG
>CAZYDN010000020.1:0-12933 GCA_964646315.1 uncultured Candidatus Saccharibacteria bacterium | reverse complement strand
CGTCTACTGGGTTTCCGTTTTCGTCGTATGGCATGTCCTCTACCGGAAGCACGCGGGAGATAACACCCTTGTTACCGTGACGACCTGCGAGCTTGTCGCCCACCGATACGTTACGAACCTGGGCTACCGTCACCACAATCTTCTTGATGATGCCGCTCTCGAGCTGATCGCCCTTCTCGCGAGAGAAGACACGAACACCGATAACGCGACCACGCTTTCCTCCTTCCATACGAAGTGAGGTGTCCTTCACGTCCTTTGCTTTGTCTCCAAAGATAGAACGAAGAAGACGCTCTTCAGGAGTGAGCTGAGTCTCTCCCTTTGGCGTTACCTTTCCTACGAGAATGTCGCCAGGGCGAACTTCTGCACCGATACGCACCACACCTTCCTCGTCGAGGTTCTTAAGGCGGAGCTCACCGACGTTTGGAATGTCGTGAGTAGTAACTTCAGCACCAAGCTTCGTGTCGCGTACGGCACAGTCGAAATCTTCGATGTGCACCGTAGTGAACTTGGAGTCTTCTACGAGGCGCTCAGACACGATGATGGCGTCTTCGTAGTTAGCTCCGTTCCAGCTCATGAATGCTACGCGTACGTTCTGACCAAGTGCCATCTGGCCCTGGTCTGAACTTGAAGCGTCTGCAAGCACATCTCCCTTCTTTACCTTGTCGCCGGTTGAAACAATCGGGCGCTGGCTGAACGCTGAGTTCTGGTTGGTCTGAGTAAGACCGGAAAGCTTGTACTCCTTTGACTTACCCTTTGCGTCTTCAATCACAATGCGACGAGCGTCGGCATAGGTGACGGTTCCTGCGTCGTCTGCGAGCACGAGGCGTCCGGTGTTACGAGCGGCGTAGCCTTCAATACCAGTAGACACGAGTGGAGCTTCCGGTACGAGTAGTGGCGTAGCCTGCTTCTGCATGTTCGAACCCATGAGTGCGCGGTTCGCGTCGTCGTGGTCCACGAACGGAATCATTGCGGTAGCAGCTGAGAACATCTGGTAGGTCGATGAATCGATGAGGTCGATTTCGTCGCGACGAACCACGGCAGGCTCTCCGGCCTTGCGAGCCTCAATAGACTCAACCCTGATGAAGCCCTTAGCGTCTACGGGAGTCGCGCCGTGAGCAATCACGTGCTCCTCTTCTTCGAGCGCGTTCAAGTACACAATCTCTTCGGTAATCTGACCCTTCTTCACCACAGCGTACGGAGTCTCGATGACACCGAACTCGTTGGTGCGCGCATGAAGTGCGAGACGAAGGATAAGACCAATGTTTGCACCTTCCGGTGTGTGAATTGGGCAGAGGCGTCCGTAGTGCGAAGGATGCACGTCGCGAACTTCAAAGCCTGCACGCTCACGCGTAAGACCACCAGGTCCAAGAGCGGACACGGTGCGCATGTTCTCAAGCTCAGCAAGAATGTTCTGCTGATCCATGAACTGTGAAAGCTGGTTAGCAGTGAAGAATTCGCGAATCGATGCCTGAAGTGGGCGTGGGTTCACGAAGGCCATAGGAAGCGAGGTCTCGCTCTCAATGGTCGACATGCGGTCCTGGATGTTGCGCTTCATGCGCGACATACCCACACGCATACGAGACTGGAGAAGCTCTCCTACGAAACGGACACGACGGAAGCCCAGGTGATCAATGTCATCTGGTACGGCGTTCGGGTCTTGGTTTAGGCGGGCGATCTCACCCACGATGCGGATGAGGTCGTCCACAGTAAGTGCACGCTGGTCGAGCGCCTTCTTATCGGTAGGAAGGCCAAAGCGCATGTTGAGGCGGTGGCGTCCGACACGGGACAGGTCGTAACGCTCAGGAGCGAAGAGGGCGTTCACGTACTGCTTTGCGTTCTCTGGGGTAGCAAGGTCACCATCGCGCATGCGGCGGTGTACCTCTACGTATGCCTCATCGAGTGAGCTGGTAGTGTCGTGCGTAAGGGTGGTTTCGATAGCGCGAATTGCAGCTTCGTTACCCTTGAACTTAGAAAGAAGCTCCTCGCGTAGGCCTGCACCCATGATAGCGAGAAGGTTCGTTACCGGGAACTTGCGCTTGCGATCGATCTTCACGTAAATACCGCCGTCTGAATCTGATTCAATCTCAATCCATACACCACGTGCAGGAATGAGCTTTGCACCAAACCACTGCTTGCCCTTGGTCTCTTCAGCAACAAAGAATGCGCCGAACGAGCGAGCGAGCTGTGGGACGATGGCACGCTCAACGCCTGAGACGATGAAGCTGCCATGCGGAGTCATGATTGGCATATCCGCAAGGAAAATTTCCTGCGTCTTCTCAGAACCAAAGGTCTTGTTGACCAAGGTAACTGAAACCTTTACAGGAGCCTCGTAGGTGCGCATGTTCTCACGCGCCTCTTCCTCAGTACCCTTAGGATCGCCAATTTCAAAACCGTCAAAACGGAGTTCGAATTTCTTACCTGAATAATCGGAGACAGGAGAGAACTCTTTGAAAAGTTCTGCAAGTCCATCCTTCATGAGCCAATCGAACGATCCCCGCTGGTGGCCAACCAAATCCGGGAACTCGACGCGTGGTGCCTGGAAGGCACCGAAGGTCTTCTGCACGAGCTTTTTCTGCTGCATGTGGTTCGGGTGCTATATCATCCTGGAAAACGCCAAATGGGCCCGTGTGCAACACGAGCCGCGTCTCTCGTTTTCCGAGACGCTGGTAAAAATTCCCTATTTCCTTCTATTTACTTACGATTTCCCCTTCCCCCCGTTACTCATTCGTTGTGAAGATACTATACCGCGTTGCGTTGCTCCTGGTCAATAGACCCATATGAAGGATCTGTGTAGAAATATGAAAGCAGAAAGGACCCATCTCCGGAGAGAGGGGTCCTTGTGGTGCTCGAGAGCACCTTGGTGTTGGTTCAGACGACTAGGTTGGTCGTCTGCCGGGAGGTTTGGCTCATCGAGCGCTCGGAGAGAGCTCGACTGAAGGCCAGGTCCTTCTCGTGATCGCGAACCCCGAACTCGTAGAACGAGCGGAGACAGAAGCCGACGAACGCGAAGGACGCGATCATCAGGACGATGTCTTGTTCCTTCCACGTGTTGTTGGCCACTGCATACAGCAGCAGGATCAGGACGAGGCCGGCGAGGAAGCGGGCCCCGGGGTCTTTCGGCAGCTCGAGCAGGCGCATGCCGTTGGCGAGGAACCAACCGCAGAGGCCGAAGAACGTGCCGAAGAAAGCCACAGCAAGAATGCTGATGAAGTCGAACGCAATAGACGAAGGCATGGTAGTTCCCCCAACAAGTGATTCAAAGGGTCTATTCGACCCGGACAAGTTCAAACTTAATTATACACCCATACAGGCGTATTGTCAATATGCGTAAAACGAGGTTCAATTACTTCGTACCTCCCTTCTTTAGACGGAATGCATCGATAGCCGCATGGTTTCCGGTCTGGAGGACAGCCGGCACCTTGTACTTCTTCCCTTCCCACTCGATGGTCTCTGGTCGAGTGTAGATATCATGCGAAGAAATGCGACGCTCCTCTACCGACTCGTCCTTGCCGAGCACTCCCGGGATACGACGCGTAACCGCGTCCACTATTGCCATGGCCGGCACCTCGCCTCCGGTATACACCGCCTCACCGAGCGAGTAGGTGTGTAGCTTCCCCATCGTTTTCATAATGGTTTTGGCGCGCGTATCTATGCCTTCGTAGCGGCCACACACAAGGACCACATCATCGAACGTTAGAAGCTTGTCTGCTTCTTTGTTATCAAACGCTTTTGCTCCAGGCTCAAACCATACAATCGCAATTTTCCCTTTACGCCTGGCAAGCGACTTCTTTACCGCTTTTGCTACCGGAAGCGCGGTCATTACCATACCCGGACCTCCTCCGTAGGGACGCTCGTCTACCTTGCCCCATTTATTAGTTACAAAATCACGCGGACTCTGGTAGTCCACTTTCACTTTCTTTTGTTCGCGAGCACGACCCAAAATAGACGCGGAGAGATACGCGTCGCACGCTTCGGGAAATAGGGTGATGAGATGGAATCTAAGCATAGAAAGGTATGTAGGAATTATATCTCCCCCCACCCCTACGAACGAAGCTTAACGATTGTTAAGGCTCTCCCGAGAGTGAGAGATAAGCAAAATTAAAGCGTACGGAGGCGTTCACTCAGCTATGATAATTTTTGAGTACAGAATATTTCGTTGCTACGAAATTTCTTCCTGCTCAAGTCGACACTTTGCGCAGAGCCTCAAAAATCATCACAACTTCGTTCATGGGTTTATACAGCCCCGAACGAGCTTCTAGAGCTGATCGATAGCTTCGTCAACCGTCTTCTCCTCTTGGAAACGCTTGCCTCCGAGTGGTTCGTTAATCTTGAGCGACACACGAGCGTTGTGCTTGAGTCCCACCGCGGTGAGAAGCGGGCGGATGGCCTGGGTAGCAATGCGACCTCCCTTTCCAATCACCTTACCCATGTCGTCTGGGTTCACCGTGAGCGTAAGAAGTACGCCAAGCTCGTCTACTGAGCGCACGATAACCACATCGTTTGGATTATCAACGAGTGACTTAATTACAAAATCGAGAAAAGCGTGATCGGGTTCCATTTCCATAACAGAGATTCAGAGTAGCGGATAGTTACGACAGACACATGCGACACACGTCGCGGAAAGAAAGTGCTTACGCAGCAACCTCTTCTTCCTTGGCAGGAGCAGTCTCCTCTGCAGGAGTCTCTTCTACTACCTCAGGTGCAGGAGCGGCCGCCTCTTCAGCAGCTTTTGCAGCTGCCTCTTCAGCCTCCTTAGCTGCAGCCTCAGCAGCCTTTGCGTCAGCAGCGGCCTTTGCAGCAGCTTCCTTAGCCTCGGCCTCAGCCTTTGCCTTGATGTTCTTTTCGAGGTTCTTCTTTGAAACAACCTTTGAGGTCTTTGTTCCCTCTACGACGCCATTCTTAACAAGAAGGTTCATAAGGCTTGGAGATACCTGAGCACCCTTGCTCATCCAACCCTTAATCTTTTCGCCGTCTACGGTCATCGCCTTGGTCTTTGGGTTATAGGTACCAACGAGATCAACGTATTTTCCGGCCTTAGGACCAGACGTCTTTGGGAGCACTGCCATGCGAAAAGCCGCGTCGTTTTTGCGGCCAATGCGCTGAAATCGAATCATCAACATAGTGGTGGAAGAGTACCAGAAAGGATATAAAGGGTCAAATAAAAGAAAGGGGGTGACGGGGACACCTCCCCATCACACCCCTAATTCAGGTCTGCCTCTTCACAGAGGCATGCCGTTTCCTGCGGCTATCAGGAAACGGTCCCGAAGTACGCACTCAAAGGATTTGCCTGGGGCCTGCGCGTAAGCGAGGACCTTGGACGTGCGCGCTGTAGCACATTAAAAAAAGCGGCGAGCCGAGGCTCGCCGCAGTTGTGGGGTAAACGCCACAGTTCTCAGAGGATTTCCACGAGAAAGGTGACCTCAAATATAGTACCAGAACACGCCCTCCTCTGTTACAGTAAAAGCAAATGACTGACACACAACCGACCTTTGAAGGTCCCATTACCATCATCAAAACCGGCAAGGGGTTTTTTAGTATTGACCCTGAACAAGACGACCTCTTTGTACCGGGTGAGAACTTAGGAGGCGCCTTCCCCGGAGACACCGTAAAGGTGCAGATAGCGGGCGAGGAAGCCGACCCGCGCACGGGCAAAATGAAGAAGATTGGTAAGGTGGTGGAAGTTACCCACCGCTCTCGCGAGACCTTCGTGGGCACCCTGGTACAAGGGGGTCCGGCTTTAGGCGAAGGATCCATTGGCCACGTAATGCTCATGCCTGACTGGAAGAAGATGTACGTGCCGTTTGTGGTGAAGGGTGATTCCCTCCCTCTTGGACAGAAGGTGCTTATTCGTTATCAGGGCTGGTCTTCTACTCAGCCGTACCCATGGGGCATCCTCGAAGAAATCATCGGACCTGCGGGCGTACATGAGACTGAGATGCGTGCACTTGCACTTGGGTCTGGTTTCAACAGCGACTTCCCGCCTGGCGTGATGCAGGAAGCTGAGAAACTTGAGAAGACTGGTCACCTGGAACTCTCTCGTGTTGCAGAAGAGGAAATTCTCGCGGGGACGCGTCGCGACTTCCGCGGAGTCACCACGTTCACTATCGACCCGGCAGACGCAAAAGACTTCGACGACGCTCTCTCGGTGCGCACTCTGCCTAACGGAAACACTGAAGTGGGTGTACACATTGCCGACGTATCGCACTTTGTGCGCCCCGGCACCACGCTCGATAACGAAGCGCGCAAACGCGCTACTTCGGTGTACCTAGTGGACCGCACCATTCCGATGCTTCCCCACGTACTCTCAACCGATCTCTGTTCGCTCAATCCAAACGAAGACCGTCTCGCGGTATCAGCTATTTTTGAACTTGATCAGAATGCCGGAATTGTGTCGCGCTCATTTGGCCCAACCGTTATTCACTCCGACAAGCGTTTTGCTTACGAGGAGGCACAGGAAGTGCTCGACAAAAACGAGGGACCTCTTCTTGAAGAACTTCTGACACTTCGCACACTCGCCTGGCAGATTCGCGAGCGACGCGTAAAGAACGGCGCCATCGCATTTGATACCCCTGAGGTAAAAATTGAGCTGGACGAGACCGGCAAGCCTATCGCAGTGCACCTCAAGGAGCGAAAGGACACCAACCTTCTCATCGAAGACTTCATGCTTTTGGCAAACGTCGCTGTTGCGGAATTTCTTACCGAACAGATGAAGAAAGCGAACCAGACTGGTTCTACTATTTACCGCGTGCACGATAAGCCAGATGGCGACCGTATCGAAACCCTCGGCCAATTCCTTAAGGTGCTCGGCTATCACCTCGAGACTGGTCCTGGCGGACAGGTGAAGGGTGCTGATATCAACGCACTCCTGAAAGAAGTAGAGGGAAAGCCCGAGGAATACCTCATTAAAGTGGCGACACTTCGCTCGATGGCAAAGGCGGTGTACAGCACTAAAAATGGTGGACACTTTGGTCTCGCCTTCCAATTCTACACACACTTCACTTCTCCTATTCGTCGCTACCCCGACCTGCTTATTCACCGCATGGTGAAGCACTACACCGTGAATGGTCCTTTCGGAAAGGACGAAGTTGCTGAGCTCGACCAGCTTGCGACCCACTCTTCTGAACGCGAGGTATCTGCCACTGAAGCTGAGCGCGATTCTATCAAGATGAAGCAGGTAGAATTTCTTGCTGACCGTGTGGGAGAGGAATTCGATGCGGTTATCTCGGGTGTGTCTGATCGCGGCCTCTATGTAGAACTCAAAGAGACTCGTGCAGAGGGTATGATTCGTATCCGCGACCTAGGCGACGACTACTTTGTGTACGACGAGAAGCGCTACCGTGTTGTAGGCGAGCGCACAAAGAAGGAGTACGCACTTGGCGACCCCATAAAGGTGAAGCTCACCGCCGCACGTGTAGCGGAGAAGGAGCTCGATTTTGGACTCGCCACTGCTACCCCCTCGTTTGTACCTCCCACCGTATAACGAACTACCGCCCGGAATTTCCGGGCGGTGTTTGTACATTATGTGTAGACGATGATAGGAAGGCTCGTATCTATTTGAGACGAATCTTCAAATCCAAGCAGGTTGCCGGCGAGCGGTAGTTCAGAACCGCTCGGAACACCCACTACCAGGTCGCCGGTGGTACATAAGAGCAGGTCTTCTCTCCCGTCACTGATGGCGGGAATAGCGGACCAGTCAATGTAGTCTTGGTCCAAGAAATCCAGGACCGGACGCGAATTCAGGAATGCTCGAGCTACCAGCGTTTTTAGAGCATCTCTGTAATCTTCAAGTACTACTACTTCCGCCATAGCGCACCTCTCTTTCTGCGTTTAGTATCTGCTCGTTTGGGCGCGTGTCAATTAGAAACTTCTTCCGTCCACCGGAAGTCTTGTAAGTGTAGAGAGGTCGATGTTATCTATCGTACGCACATTAACCGCGACGGTAGGAGTTCCATCCTTTTTATTCCCGCGCCCATACGACTGTACCCCGCAATTAGAACAAAAGAGGTGCGCAATCTTTTCGGTATTGAAGCGATACTCCGTGAGCGACTCCTCACCCGAAATCAGCATGAAGTTGTCCGCGTCCACAAACGAAAGCAACATTCCTTTAGCCTGACAGTGCGAGCAGTTACATTCGAGCACGGGTGGCGCTAAATCAATCTTTACTTCGTATCGTACCTTTTTGCAGTGACACCCGCCTTTGTGAATTTCCATATATTTCTATTCTAGCGTACAGAAAGAATACGAGAAATAGCGAGCGCGTATGCAGCCTCGCGAAGCGTGATGCCACGCTCAAAGGCAAAATCTGCCACATCGCGATACGCGTCTTGCATAGTCTGTGTGAGTCGTTCAGTTACCTGTTCGTGCGTCCAGGTCTCTCCTGCGCGGTTCTGGAGCCATTCAAAGTAGGAAACGGTCACGCCACCCGCGTTTGCGAGCACGTCCGGTACTACCCCAATATTTCGAGAGAACAGAATGGCATCCGCCTCCGGAGTCACGGGTCCGTTTGCGATTTCAAGAACCACCGTGGCTTTCACCTGATCTGCGTTTTCTTTGGTAATAACTTCCTCAAGTGCAGCAGGAATTAGCACATCACAGGAAACCGTAAGTACGTCATTGGCTTTGATGTGTGTACCTGAAGCTCCTGAGTCTGTTACAGCTGTGCCTTCATGTTTTTTCGCAAGAATGGAGACCACATCGAGACCCTCTGGGTTTTGTAGTGCACCATGACTATCTGCCAGGGCGACCACCTTACCGCCCTTTTCTTTTATCAAATGCGCTGCCTGCGCTCCGGCGTTTCCGGCACCCTGTACCGCCACGTCGAGCTTCTCAAGGCCTCGGTGCTGATCTGCAAGCAACGCTTCAAGCACTATGATTGCACCGTCTGCGGTGGCGGTGTCGCGCCCCTCACTTCCTCCCTGTTCGAGCGGCTTTCCGGTAATAAATGCGGGAGCTGACTTCCCTACCATTTTCTCGTATTCGTCTCGCATGAACGCCATAATCGCGGGCGTGGTGTACACGTCGGGCGCAGGCACGTCCACCTCAGGACCCATGTGCTCGCCAAAAGCGCGCACGTACGCACGAGCAAGCAGTTCAATTTCGTTCTCTGAAAGTTTCTTAGGGTCCACTGCCACACCACCCTTTGCTCCTCCAAACGGAATATCTACGACTGCGCATTTAATAGCCATCATGGCCGCAAGCGCTGAGACTTCGTCTTCGTCTGCGTCCGGATGAAAACGAATTCCTCCCTTGTAGGGACCTCGGGCGTTATTAAACTGCACTCGGTAGGCGGGATACGTGCCCGTGGTGCCGTCATCAAGCGGTATCTCAAGACTCGCACGCAGTACTCGGTCAGGAGTTTCAAGTTTTTTTCGTTCCTCTTCGGAGAGCCCCAGCAGCTGTGCAGCTTTTTCTACGTGTTCTTTGAAGTATTGAAATGCAGCCATAAGAATCTGTGATTACTACTTACCCCTTCTTTAGTACGCGCGCTACCCTTAAATCTTACCCGAGCCATTCCTCCAAAACTGGGGATAAGGGCTTACTTTGCCACCTGTGCTGCTTCCTCAAACTTCACGGAAAGGAGCTTTGAAATGCCATCCCCGCCCATAGTCACGCCGTAGAGAATACCGGCACGACTCATGGTCTCGCGATTATGGGTAATAACAATGAGCTGAGACTTTCGAGCCAAGTTCTCAATCATATCTCCATAGCGGCGACTATTGGCCTCGTCGAGCGCTGCATCTGTTTCGTCCAAAATAAGGAATGGTGGCGGGTTCACCTGACTCATTGCAAAGATAAGGGCGATAGAGGTGAGCGCACGCTCACCACCTGAAAGCTGCATGAGTGATTGCACGCGCTTTTTAGGCAAGTGTACGGAGATTTCAATACCCGGCTTTTGATGTTTGCGCGTAGCTTTTTCTACCGTTTCCGCAAACTCATCGAGTTCGTCTTCGTCGGAGTCACCCACACCCGCGTTTAATTCTTCAAGCACCAAGCGTGCACCACCTCCACCAAACATAAGCCCGAAGAATTCTCCAAACGATTCGTTTACCTTAGCCAGACCGTCCGCAAACGATTTTGTAAGCTCAGTGTCGAGATCTGAAATGAGCTCACGAAGCCCTGCAGCTGAGCGTGCAAGGTCATCAATTTCATGCGCCAAGAAGGCTTCTCGTTCGGTAGCTTCTTTGTATTCAGAGCGAACATCTTCTCCCGACCCACCTGCCTCTTCTACACGAATTTTGAGCCGCTCTAGCTGGCGCTTGCGGTCCTCCTGAACGCGACGCTCCTCAACAGGCGTCTCCGCTAGATTTTCAAACGACAGCGCCTGCGCCCCCGCCACCGCAAGAATCTCTCTTCGGTCGCGCTCGTACTCTTCTCGCAAGCTCTCGAGCTCACCCATGCGGGATTCTATTCGAACTACTTCGGTTTCCTGTTTTGCTTTTCGCTCTGCTAACTCAAGTAGGTGGCGATTCTGTTCACGTCCTATTTCTTCGTGCGCCATGGTGGCTTCCCGAGCCTTAAGAAGTGCATTCTTTGCGTGTTCGATACGCTCCGCGAGGTTTGTTTCCTTTTCTGCAAGTTGCGCTCGTTCGTTTTCGAGGCGCATAACCGTTTGCTCTTCTTCTGCCAAATAGTCGTCAGAAGGGTTTGTGTATCGTTCAAAAAAAGCGGTGATGGCATTACGCAGACTTGTGAGCGCTGCGGTGAGTCCAGCCACATCTCCTTCAGCTACCGGATGTTCTGATTCTTGCTTGAGAGCCGATAAATCCTCTCGAGGGATTTTTACGTAGGGCTCCTGCATTACAGCAACTGTTCGACGTTTTGCAGCGTCGAGCGCTCCTTCAGTGCGACCCACCTCTCGCGATAGTGCCGCACGCTCCACCATGAGCAGATCTAGCTCACGCTCTTCTACTCGTACCGCCTCACTCTTCTTTACACCCTCAGTGTCTGTCGTTGCACGTTCCTCAAATGCTTGAAGCTCGCTTTGGAATACCGCAAGACGCTCACGCACCTCCTGCAGATGTGCTTCGGCTTTACTCTTTTCGCTCGTTAAGTATGCGTCTTCAATTGCTAAGTAGGTATGACTAAGGACAATCAGTTCCTTTCGAAGCTCTTCTGCTCGCTCAAGTTTTTCTACTTGCTTGGCGAGAAATTTAATATGGGGAGCAATCTCGCGACGGAGCGCTTCAACCTCCCGCACATTATCTTCTGTTTTCTCGAGCTTTCTCTCGGCTTCTAGTTTCTTGAATTCAAAAATCTTGAGTCCGAGCGCGTCTTCGAGCATTGCGCGACGTTCGCGAGGTTGGGACGCCAAAATTCTATCTGCTTCTCCTTGCGAAATAATGTGGTGGCCGGTCTCGCCGATGTTTGCTCCTGCAAGAAGTTCCTGTACATCACGCAAGCGCACTTTGGAGCCGTTTATAGCGTACTCGCTGGAACCATCTCGAAACACTGCACGCTCGATAGAAACTTCCTCGTATTCAAGCTTTGGAAATATGCGCTTGGTGTTATCGAACACAATAGTTACGGCTGCACGGTTAGAACGCGGACTTGAATGCGATCCACTCCAGATAAGATCTTCACTGCGCTTACCGCGCATAGACTTCATGGATTGTTCGCCAAGTGCGAAGCGAAAGGCTTCTGCTACGTTTGATTTACCCGAACCATTTGGACCCACAATAGCAGTAGCCGCGCTCGAGAAATCGAGAACGGTCTTTCGTGCGAACGATTTGAATCCGGCGATTTCCAGTCGCTTAAGCATTACTCACACAGTATACCGCACGCAAAACCCCCGGCCGTTTCTAGCCGGGGGTTATGAGCGTACTTTATGCGCTCATAGCGGAAAATTACTTAGGCTTTGGGCAAGCATGGACGACGCATGGACATTAAGCCCAATAATAACTGCGACAATCGCCATACCAAGATACGAAAATGCCCACGTGAATTTGCCGTCGAGGAACAGCAGCACACTTCCAAGGAGACCGAGCATTACAAGACCTCCTATAGCAAGCCACACGGCAAGCTCGCCGAAGACATGCAGTCCGAACATGCTCGTGCAATACGAAAGCACGACCAAGCTCGCGACTACGCAACTTGCTTGTGAATACCACCGTCGATTGAACGGCGATGGAATTCGTATTCTCGAAAGATCCATGGCGTGACCTCCATCAAGGGCGCAGAGCCCGCCTAGCCATAGTTACTCTACCTACTACCAACCCGTTTTGTCTATTGCTGCTTGTGCGGCTGCCTGTTCGGCCTCTTGCTTACTCTTACCGTCTCCTCGTGCAAGTTCTTCAGTTCCAAGAAACGCTCCTACGGTGAAAAGACGGTCGTGGTCGGGTCCTGTCTCACTGAGAGTCTTGTAGGTTGGGGTGATGCTGCGCTTATCTTGTGCCGCTTCCTGAAGATGACTCTTGGCATCTTGGTATGCGCGCTTTGCGATGATGTCATCAATTTTTGGATACAGCTGAACTGAAAGAAAAGCTTCTACCGCTTCAAATCCCTGGTCGAGATAGAGTGCGCCGAGCAATGCTTCAAACGCGTTCGCAAGAATTATCTGACGAGCACGGCCAGTGTCTTTTGCTTCACCCTTCGAGAGCAAGAGCATGTCGTTCATGCCAAGTTCCTCTGCAGTCTCTGCAAGCGAATAGGTGTTTACGAGTGCTGCTCGAAACGCAGTAAGGTCGCCCTCAGGCTTTGAGGGAAATTTGTGAAAAAGAAAATTAGTGGTTGCAAGCTCAAGCACCGCATCGCCAAGAAACTCCAGGCGCTCATTGTGATTGCCAGCAGTCTTATTCTCGTTCAGAAATGAACGATGAGTAAGCGCCTCTTGTATAAGCGCCATGTTATTGAAAGAAAGCCCAAGACGGCTTGCCTGCTGTGCGAAATCTACCATGTCGCGCATTATACCAGAATAATAGTTTTTTGAAAGCCCCT
>CAZYDN010000019.1:0-13195 GCA_964646315.1 uncultured Candidatus Saccharibacteria bacterium | reverse complement strand
TTATGGCAAAAGCCTCACAAATTGCTCGCAACGCCAAGAAGGCGAAACTATCAGAGAAGTACGCTGAAAAGCGTGCAGCTCTTAAGCTTGCTGGTGACTGGGAGGGGCTTCAGAAGCTTCCTAAGAATTCTTCCCCTGTTCGCGTAAAGAACCGTTGCGTCGTAACTGGTCGCCCTCGTGGCTACATGCGCGCCTTCGGTCTCTCTCGCATTATGTTCCGTGAGCTCGCTCGCGAAGGAAAGATTCCTGGGGTTAAAAAATCTTCTTGGTAATTTTCGTACTATGGTAACTGACCGCGTAGGTGACTTCATCATCAGACTCAAGAATGCCGGAGCAATCGGCAAGAGTACTGTTGTGGTGCCGTACTCAAAGCACGTAGAGGCAATCGCCTACAAGCTTAAGGAGCTTGGTTTTCTTTCTGAAGTTGGAAAGAGTAAGGTGCCGTACAGCTTTGAGGTAACACTCGCATACGACGAGAAGGGTGAGCACAAAATTAACGACGTTAAGCGCGTATCAAAGCCTGGTCGCCGTCTCTACGCAGGTGCTGATAACACTCACAGTGTTAAGAACGGTCTTGGTGCTCGCATCATGTCGACTCCGAAGGGAATCCTTTCTGATCGCGAAGCACGTCGCCTACACACAGGAGGAGAGGAACTCTTTAAGATTTGGTAATGATTACTTCTATGTCACGCCTCGCTAAGAAGCCGCTCGTCATCCCTGCAAAGGTAACTGTCACAACTGACGGAGGTGTATTTTCTGTAAAGGGTTCAAAGGCAACTCTGTCTCTTCCTATTCACCCCGCAATCACTATGGAGGTTACTCCAGAGGGAATTGTAATTGCTCCTGCTGAGTCTACTAAGCTTGCTCGCGCACTCACTGGAACCTTCGCAGCGCACGCTCGCTCGATGATGTCTGGTGTTGAAACTCCGTTCAAGCGCGTACTCATCATGAAGGGAGTGGGATACAAGGTTGAACTTCGCGGACGCGACCTCGTGTTCAACGTAGGATTCTCACACCAGGTCACCCTTACTATTCCTGAAGGACTCGACGCTAAGGTTGAGAAGCTCACTATCACCGTAGAAGGAGCAGACAAGCAGAAGGTCGGTCAGTTCGCTGCTGAGATTCGTGCAATTAAGCCGCCTGAGCCATACCTTGGAAAGGGTATTGCGTACGACGACGAAGTTATTCGCCGCAAGCAGGGTAAGAAGGCTGTATAACGATTATTTATGGCTACTACACTACTTACCAAAAAGGGACTTCGCGATCGTCGCCACAACCGCGTGCGTGCACGCATCAGTGGCACCGCAGCCCGTCCTCGCCTCGCCGTTTTCAAGTCTAACCGCTTTATCTCAGCACAGGTTATCGACGACGTTGCAGGCACTACGCTCGCACAGGCTCACGGCCGCACGTTCGGTGGCGCACTTTCTGGCCAAGCAATCGCTGTGGGCAAGGCTGTAGCAGAAGCTGCTAAGAAGGCGGGAATCGACACCGTAGTATTCGACCGCGGAGGATACGAGTACGGTGGTCAGATTAAGGCACTTGCTGATTCTGCTCGTGAATCTGGACTTACGTTCTAATTATTTTTATGACTGACACAACCACAATCCCTGAAGTAACCACCGAGGCTGCTCCTGCAGCTACGGACACACGTGCGACAGACCCACGCCAGGCTTCTCGTGGACGTCGTCCGGGAGGTGCACCTGGTGGTCGTGGAGACGGACGTGGTCGTCCTCGTGACCGTGCTCCTCGCGAGCGCAGCGAGTTCGAGCAGGCTACCATCGACGTACGTCGTGTAGCTCGTGTTATGGCCGGAGGTCGTCGTTTCTCTTTCAGCGTTACCGTAGTTATTGGTGACAAGAAGGGTCGCGTAGGTGTTGGGCTTGGAAAGGGCGCAGACACCGCACTTGCTATCGACAAGGCAGTTCGCGACGCTAAGAAGCACCTCATCACCGTCGCTCGTACCAAGGGCAACTCTATTGCTCACGATGTTTCTATAAAAAACTCTTCATCGATTGTTACCATCGTTCCTTCTCCAGGTCGCGGTGTAGTGGCAGGAAGCGCTATGCGCATTGTACTTGAGTACGCTGGTGTTACCGACGTAGTAGCAAAGATTCTTACCCGCACCAAGAACAAGCTCACTATTGCTCGCGCTACCGTTGCAGCACTCGCAACCGCAACCGCTCGTTAATTACTTTTACTATGCAGTCCAACACTCTCGCTCCGAAGACTCCTCGCATCGACACTCCTCGTGTAGGACGTGGCGGTAAGCGCGGTAAGACCTCTGGTCGTGGTACCAAGGGACAGAACGCTCGTGCAGGTCACAAGAAGCGTCCAGAAATGCGCGACCTCATCAAGAAGCTTCCTAAGCTTCGTGGTCACGGAAAGAACCGTTCTCGCACCGTACGTGTGAAGGCTCCATACGCAGGAGTAAATCTTTCAGTTCTCGATACTAACTTCATTGCTGGCGACCTCGTAAACCCAGAGACGCTCTACAAGAAGGGTCTTGTTCGTGCTCGTGGTGGACGCATCAGCTACGTAAAGATTCTCGGAAACGGAACTCTTTCGAAGGCGTTGAAGGTTTCGGATTGCTCATTCTCGGTTGCCGCACAGACGGCTATAGAGGCTGCTGGCGGTTCCGTCCTATCCAATGTTTAAGAAGGCTACACACAAAATACAGCTCATACTCGGAGACCGAGTGCTTCGTAACCGCATCCTGTTTCTTCTCGGCGCACTTATGGTGTTCCGTATTTTGGCGGCCGTACCAATTCCAGGTGTTGACCACGTGGCTCTTGCGCAGTTTTTCTCAAACAACCAATTCCTCGGTCTTTTGAGCGTTTTCTCGGGTGGTGGTTTCTCCTACCTTTCGCTTGTGATGCTTGGTGTTGGTCCGTACATCACCGCGAGCATCATCATGCAGCTTGCTACCGTGGTATTCCCACAGGTAAAGGCGATGTACTCAGAAGAAGGGGAGGCAGGACGCACCAAATTCATTGCTATCTCTCGTGTTCTCACTATTCCACTTTCTATACTTCAGGGTGTTGCGTTCCTCTCTCTCCTTGAGAATCAGGGTATTGTTTCTACGGCTACCTCATTTGAATTTGCCGTAAACGTATTCCTTATTGCAGCTGGCTCTATGCTCCTCATGTGGATTGGAGAGCTCATCACAGAGTTCGGTATTGGAAACGGTGTATCACTCATTATCTTTGCAGGTATCGTCTCTCAACTTCCCGCAGGTATTAGTCAGGCGCTGTTTGCCGCTACCGCAGCGAACATTCCAGCCTATGTTGCATTTGCAGTAATAGCACTCATCGTCATCTTCTTTGTGGTAATGGTCTCTGAAGCAGAGCGTTCGATTCCAATCAATTATGCTCGCGCAAGTCGTGGTCAGATCACTACAGGACCTACGTATCTTCCGATTCGTCTTCTTCAGGCGGGAGTTATTCCAATTATTTTCGCGCTCTCACTCTTACTTCTTCCTCAGATGATCTTCACTGCGCTTACTTCTATTGGTATTCGTGGACTTGAGGGAATCACGAGCGGATACGCAGCTTTCGCAGCTAATCCGTTTGCATACGGTGCAGCGTACTTCTTCCTTGTGGTGATGTTCACCTACTTCTACACCTCCATTACGTTTGAGCCACACCGTGTTGCGGAGAATCTTCAGAAGTCAGGAGCATTTGTGCCTGGAGTTCGTCCAGGACGCGAGACAGAAAACTACATCGCAAAGGTGGTGAACCGCATTACGCTTCCGGGAGCGTTATTCCTCGGGCTCGTTGCGGTCACCCCATTCATCATCCAGGGCATTACGGGTATCTCCGCTATTTTGGTGGGCGGTACGGCACTCCTTATTGCGGTTACGGTTATTCTTGACCTTATTCGCAAGATTGATGCTCAGGCATCTCTTCGCGAGTATTAATTTGAAACCGTTGTAAAAAGAAAGCCCGCTTATGCGGGCTTTCTTTTTACCATATACGTTCCAGGCAATGGTACTATAATAGTAAATTGTATGGTCACCGCGGAACTACTTTCGTTTATTGAACAAGAAACAGCTCAAGGTGTCGCGAGTGAAGTAATTAGGGAGCAGCTCAAGAACGGTGGATGGCAAGAGGTGGATATTGAGCAGGGCTTCATTGCATTTGCTAAGGCCCACCCACCAGTTAAATCTGGTGGGGAGCGTGCCGTACAGGCAGAAGTTGAAGTCTCTTCTTTACCAACCACTGTCACAGGAGCGGTTATTTCAAAAAAGAAACGTAAAGTTCCTAAACTCTTTTTTATAGTGGGTGGAGTTCTTCTTTTGTGTATTGTGGCACTGTCGCTACCAATGGTACTGGGTTTGTTACATAGGGACGTGGCGCAAGTAAACGATACTGATTTACTGTTACCGCCTGTTCAGGTGAAGGAGGCGGAAAACGCCTATTTTGACCTCGTTGAAGCGGTTCAGCAGGGTAAGGTGTATGAGTCTGCAAGCGCTACGCCCGTTGAGAAAGAGGCAGCAGTAAAGGCTATGTTCTTAGCATATGCGGCCGCCGCAAAGAAACCATACTATCAAGATCCTGCGATCGTTGGTTCTAACATTTCAACAACCTCGACACTTTCTTCCGAAGATTTACAGAAAGTAGCGCGCTCCATCAATGTATTTGCTACTCAAGTTGCACGAACCAGTAGTTCTACAGACGGTCTATCGTTGGCAGTTCTCGGTGCTGTTATTGGTACCAAGATAGAGAAGTCGCAAGACACAAGTCGGGCCTACGAATTAGCAATGAACATAAAGACAGAGTCGTTACAAGCTGCGCTCCATATAGCAACCTCTACTACACAAAAATCCGAAGAGCTTATAGACGCAGCTCATCGGTTAGCAGGCCAAGCCACCGACGGCACAGGTCTCGTTGTTGCTGACAAAGTGGGATACCAAAAATACCGTGCGCTTTTGTTGGAACTGAACGCACAAAAAGCCGCGTCACTTGGCCTGCATTTCTTCTCGACACCCGTGGTGATGTTCTTAAATGCAACAGGGTACGTGTACCAGCCGTATCGTACCGTTTCTGCTTTGCTAGATACTGCGCGTGCACGAATAGAAGCGCATTCGGAAACCTGCGAGGCTGCCACGGAACGTCCGGCCTTGGCAAATACGGGCGCAAAGGCGTACCTCATCTCCTTCCCGGCTATTTTGCTAGCACCAAACAGCATGGGTGCCTATCTGCTTTCAAGCGTTGCCTCCTCGCCGTATATACCAAAGGCGAAAGAATGTGACGAAGAAGTTTTACGGGGTGGGGTGGAGCTGGTGCTTGCACTCAAGGCCTTTGAGCAAGATAACAAGGCCCTACCTAAAACACTTGCGGAATTAGTTCCAACATACATACCTACCGTGCCACATGGGCCCTACCATAATGCCAGCACCACTACGTATAGGTATGACCCTGTCCGTCGCACGGTGTACTCTCTTGGAGCGGGTGGAGTCGATAAGGGTGGAAATGTTCCAGAAAACCCTACCTACTCGTTCTAGATATGAATCTTGCGCGCGCGTTTTAGTTTCCTTCTAACCAGGTGTTGTAGGCTTCGATGATTTCCAAACTTACCGCTTCAAGATCTTTCTCAGCGGTATCAATGACAATGTCGAAAGGGGTGAGATCGTGAACGTCAACGCCATATAAATCTGCATATCGCTTCCGCTCACTCGCGTGGCGGTTTTGTATACTCTCCAATACTTTTTCAACGCTCTCCGCCTCCTCGCTCACTCTTCCGTTTTCTCGAATGTGCTTATAAATCCGCTCGGCTGCGATGTGCGGATCAAGTGATAGGTACACTCTAAAAGAGTTTGGCATCCAGTGAAAAGCCAACCTCGAATCGATGACCAAGTTGTCTTGTTGTGCCATCTGCCTCAGACGCTCGTCCACATCATGATCAATCTGTTGCTCGAGTTCCGCTTGTCGGTTTATTTCTTCAACAGTCACCCCTCGCTCCGCGGCCACTGCACGGAAGAGGTCACCAGAGGAAAAGTGATGATAGTCGAGTTTAATAGAAACGCGCTTGGCGGTACTCGTTTTTCCTCCTCCCAAGGAGCCTGCAATGGTAATGATCTTTGATTTCATGAAGAATGCGAAACGGCCGATTTACTGATAGTATGAGCGAACTATAGCGGTATATATGGAACCTATCAATACAGTTCTGCTCATTGGGCGTCCAGGGTCAGGAAAGGGCACACAAGCCAAGATTCTCTCCAAAGAGCTCGGATGGATTCGTCTTTCTTCTGGTGACCTCATAAAAGAGATACGAGACGGCAATGAGCCGTTTTCAGCGCGCGTGCGTGAGATGTACGACAAAGGAACCTTGCTCCCTGACTGGTTTGCAGATTATCTGCTTGAGTCGGGTCTGCTCGATCTCGATACGCATGTAGGTATTATTTGTGAAGGCTTTGGACGTACTCGTAGCCAGGCCGAACACCTCTCTGAAATTATCGCGTGGCTCGGACGCCGGCTTGTGGTGGTAAATCTAGAAGTATCCGAAGAAGAGGTAATGCGTCGCATGCTTGAGCGCGCTAAAACGGAGGACCGTCCAGACAGTAACGCCGTAGAAAAAATTCAAGAGCGTTTGAATAAATTTACCAATGAAACCGGCCCGGCCCTTGAGTACTTCCGTGAGAAGGGGCTCGTTATCGATATCGATGGAGCACTTTCTCCTGAAGATGTTGCAAGGGAAATTTCTGCAAAACTCGAGCTATGATAGTCCGCACACAAGAGGAGCGAGAAGGAATCACTGAGTCATGTCGTCGTCTCGGGGTGATACTTGAGAAGCTTGCAGGGTTGGTGACTCCCGGAGTCTCAACTGCGCTTCTAGACGCGGAAGCGGAGCGTCTTATTGTGGAAGGGGGCGACAAGCCGGCCTTCAAGGGGTACACCCCCGAGGGAGCTACTCGTCCGTATCCTGCTACGCTGTGTATTTCTGTAAACGACGAAGTAGTGCATGGTATCGGAAACGAGGACCCGCGCGTTCTACGGGAGGGCGATATTGTTGCGCTTGATTTGGGTCTCGTACACAAGGGATTCATCTCGGATTCAGCTCTCACGGTACCGGTAGGGAAAGTGGGCAAGGAGTCCTATGCGCTCATGGATGCCACGCGCGAAGCTCTCGAGGCTGCTATTAAGGCGGCGCGCCCAGGAAATCGTATCGGAGATATTTCACACGCAACCGAGGCTGCATTCGTCGGTACGGGATTTTCTGTAGTGAAAGTCCTTGGAGGGCATGCGGTGGGCAGGGAAGTCCACGAGGAGCCATTTATCGCCAATGCGGGGCATCCTGGTACGGGGCCTGAGATTGAGGAGGGTATGGTGCTTGCACTTGAGCCTATTGCAAACATGGGGAAGGCTTCAGTGGTCTTGGCTCCAGACGGATATACCTACCGCACTCGCGATGGTTCGCGCTCCGCACACTTTGAGCACACTATCTTGGTGGATAGGGACGAAACCCGTGTTCTCACCCGCAGACCTTCCGAGGTGGTATAGCAGCCCCGCTTCCGGTATAGTACGTGCATATGCGCCCCAGGCGCTTTTTAGAGATACAAGAAGCGTAGCGACTATGTATCTCTATTTGTCCGCATTAGTATCAAATCATTATGCCTATCCCTCATCCAAAAAAAGAACGCACCTTCGTTATTGTGAAGCCAGACGGCGTTCAGCGCGGTCTCGTTGGAGAAATCATCAAGCGTTTTGAGCGCACCGGCCTTAAGCTTGTTGGTCTTAAGCTCACCGTTCTTGATAGTGATCGCATCTGGAAGCATTACCAGAAGGATGACGCATGGTTCATAAAGAAGGGAACTAAGATTGCGGAAGATCGTGCAGCAGCTGGACTCTCGGCTGAAAAGGAACCAATTGAGTACGGAAAGGATATTATCCGTGCGCTTGAGAAGTTCATGACCTCCGGTCCGGTAATCATGATGGCGTGGGAAGGAAACTGTGCAGTTGATGTGGTAACCAAGCTTACGGGAGGCACAGAGCCTGCTACCAGCGACGTAGGTACTATCCGCGGTGATTACACCGTTGATTCGTACAATATCGCTGCTATCGACGATCGTGCAGTTCGCAACCTCATCCACTGCTCTGATACTCCAGAGAATGCAGAGTACGAAATTGGTCTGTGGTTTAACGAAGAAGACCTTATTGCCTATCGCCTCATTGGCGACGAGATTCTCTACGACGTTAACCTCGACGGCATAATGGAATAAGAGAAATGGACGCAAAAAACCGCTCATTCTGGGCGGTTTTTTGTTTTCCACACCCACTATTTAGGAAGGTGTATACTATTCCCCGGAGCCATCCCGCAATGCAACTTGCTTCAATCTCGGGAGTCCTAAATTCACGCGCTCGAGTGCTCATTTTTGAACTAACGAACGCGGTGCGGACACCCACGTGGCACAAAAGAGTTGCCACATAGGGGTGGCTCCACGACAAAACTCGCAGCAATGCGAGTTTTGTCGTGCCAGCATATTGCTTCAGCATGCTACAGTATTTTGTAATGCGATTGTATTGGTTCCTTTTAGCACTCACCACGTCTGCTGTTCTTGCAGTAGTGAACTATATTGCGCTTCAGAACTATTGGTTTTGGATATATCGATGGCTTGATACGCCAATGCATATGCTCGGAGGATTTGCGCTCGGTAGCTTGCTCATAGCGTTTCTGTTTCGTTTTCGTCCAGGATATTACTTTGTCGGTATGGTGCTGGTTGCGGTAGGGTGGGAAGTTTTTGAGTCTCTGCTCGGATTTACTGCTCAATCTGATTATGTCTTAGATACTGCACACGATATTTTGAATGATGCACTCGGTGCAACCGTGGCGTATATACTAGCTCGATACACTATATGGCGCTCCGTCTAACTTTTGCTGGTGCCGCAGGCACCGTTACTGGCTCTAACTTCCTTGTTGAGGGTTCGCACGGCAAGCTGCTTGTTGATTGTGGTATTGAGCAGGGACAGGATTTTTGTGAGTCGTGCATGTATGCACCGTTTCCCTACGACGTACCTTCTATAGATGCGCTTGTGATTACTCATGCGCACCTCGACCACATTGGGCGCGCGCCAAAGCTTATGCGCGAAGGGTTCAAGGGAAAGGTGTTTATGACCGCACCCACCGCCGATCTTACTGATTTAATGCTTCGCGATTCAGTAGCGATTCTTACGCAGGAGGCACGCAATAAAAACTTGGACCCACTCTACGACGAGGGGGATATTGATGCGTTCATGGCGCGCGTTGAAATTGTTAAGTACCACGAGGAGCGAAAGGTCGCGCCTGGTCTTTCTATTTTCCTTCGTCACACGGGGCATATTTTGGGGTCAGCATCTGTTCGCATAAAGGACGACGAAGGAGTAACACTCGCGATCACTGGAGATATTGGTGCTACAGGAGAAGCGTACCTGCACGACCCTGAGCCAATTCCAGACGCAGACGTTGTTGTGATGGAGAGTGTGTATGGAGACCGAGTGAATACGGGGCGTGCAAACAGGGAAGAAGAGCTCGCAGAGCAGCTGAACGTAGCAATTGCTCGTGGAGGCACGATTCTCATGCCCGCGTTCTCTATAGAGCGCACGCAGTTGCTACTCTATACGATTTCAAACCTCATGGACGAAGGAAAGCTCCCGCGTATTGGGGTTTTCCTGGATTCACCACTCGCTATTCATGTGACGGACGTGTACCGAAAATGGAGCGTCGAATTCTTCAATAACAAAGTCGCTTCCGAGCTTACGCGCGAGAAAGATATTTTCTCTTTTTCTTCGCTCCAGGAAACACTCTCTCGTGGTGATTCACAAGATATTGAACAAGCACCAAACCCTAAAATCATTATGGCAGGTGCAGGCATGTCTCACGGCGGGCGCATCGGAAGATGGGAACAGAAGTATCTTCCCAACCCCGACACCACGCTCTTTATTGTGGGATACCAAGCGCCAGGAAGTCCGGGACGTCTTCTTCAAAGTGGCGCTAAGAATGTGAAGATTGATGGGCGTATGGTGAAGGTGCGTGCAAAGATTGGAAGTTATATGGGGTGGTCAGCGCATGCGGATCGCGATGGACTCATGGACTTTGCAAAAGGAGCGCTTCCTCGTGCAAAAACGTTCTTCACAGCGCTTGGAGAACCATCGTCTTCGCGATTTCTGGCGCAGCGTATCCATGACTATTTAGGAACTACGGCGTATGCTCCGGTGAAGGGGGAAGTCTGGGAGATAACCAAGGCTGGTGCAAAGAAAGTGAAAGAGTAGATAAAGAAAAACCCCGCTTTCGCGGGGTTTTTCTTTTAGATAGAGCCTTTTGAGCTATCCCTCTACCTGCTTTACGATGCGGCCAAAAATCTCAGGCTCAGTAGCTGCAAACGTGGCTAGTACCTTGCGATCGAGTCCAATCTGCTTTGCCTTCATCTGAGCGATGAATGTGCTGTATGACTTAAAGCCCATATCACGAAGTGCAGCGTTAAGGCGCACAATCCAAAGCTGACGGTAGTCAGTCTTCTTATCGCGACGGTGATTGAACGCATTCTTACCAGCGTGAACGAGCGACTCCTTAGCAAGGCGAACCTTGGTCGAACGACCATGACGGTATCCCTTAGCGCGGAGGAGGATATTCCTTCGGCGCTTTGCTGATGCGACTCCACCTTTTACTCGTGACATACAGAATTAATTATTTACCGAAAATTACTCAGCTGAAGCTGGAGTTTCTACGACAACCACTGCAACCTCATCCGTAACACGCTTTGGGTTGTTTCCATGACCTCCAAGGAAACGGCGCATAACCGAGTTGGTAACCTTGAATGCCTGTGGGCGATTCTTGACCGACTTGGTACGTCCGCGCTCCTTTGCGTTGAAATGGTCCTGACCGCTTTTGCGCACGACCAATTTGCCGGTGCGGGTCACCTTAATGCGCTTTGTGAATGATTTGTTAGTTTTCATGGTTTGGGGTTGGTGTCGTCTGCGCACTTGCTGGCTTTGGCTCTTTTACTTTCGCTTCACGCTCCAAGATAGCTGCAAAACCCTTAGGGGCTCTCGCTACTGGCTCGGCAAGCTTGTACGCGTAGGGGATGAGCATGATGAACTTCTCGAGCCGGGTCTTGAGGAACGCTTCCTCCATACCTTTGTAACGGCCCTTAAGGAAGAGCTCGACACGGACGCGATGGCCCTCTTCGAGCCATTCAGCAGCCTTACCTGCCTTGAGTCTCATGTCGTTCTCTCCCGTGCCCACCTTTATTTGCACTTCCTTGGTCTCAGAGACCTTGGCCTTAGCTCGGGCAGCGCTTTCTCGCTTCTTCTGCTCGTACTGAAATTTACCATAATCCATGACCTTGGCAACCGGCGGTACCGCATTTGGGGAGATTTCGATAAGATCGAGGCCAAGGCGCTCTGCTGCTGCCATTGCGTCGGCAAACGACAGAACTCCTAGGTTTTCTCCCTCAGGACCAACTACGCGAAGCTTATCTGCGCGTATCTCCTTATTTATGCGTATTCTATCGGTAGTGCTCAAGGCTTTGTGGCTTAGGTACTTGTTATTTTAGCACACGTTAGGCGGGTAAACAAGAAGCGACCGGCCCCCACGTGGGGGCCGGTCGCTTACTTATTGGCTCATTTACGGATTTACCTTGACGGAGGTGTTTGTACCACCTGCGACATTGAATTCACGGAGCATATCGCCTAAATCCTGGAGATCTTTAGCGCACGCAGTTCGGCTCTCCTGGTCTGTATTCGAGCAGTGCTCGCGGATAATATCACGCTGAGCGCTTATATTCTGGCTTTTTGCAGCCGGATTCGTAAGGAAAAATCCTGCAATCAAAAGAAGGACGGCAAGAACTCCCACGAGAGTCCAGGCGAGTGCAAGCTGTTTTTTAGCATTCATGTATGGATAGGTGACTGGTAACAGGTTCGACTGTACTCTACCGCACCTGAAGCGTTCATGAAATAGCATGTACGTGAATGCTTCATCAAGTCCTCATGGGCTTTAAGGTCAAATAGAGGAATGTTAGTAGTAAAACAATCGAATACATATTTATGGTAACCGTCATTAACACGCCAGCCGCAGCAGGCCAGTCAAGCTCAGCCGGTTGGATCGTGGCCGGGGTGCTTGTCATTGCAGCTACGCTCGTAGCTCTCTTTGTCTGGCCAGGCTACGCGCGACAGACAGCTGAACCCACCACGGTACAGGTGAATCTCCCAGCACTTAACGACACAAACACTAACGGCTCTGCCCAATAATCTTTTATGACCACATACATCAATACTCCCGGAGAACCAACAGAACCTCGAGGTGCCTCTACTACCGGATGGGTAGTTGCCGTCGTAATTCTCGTACTTATTGTCGTTGCTGGATATTTCCTCTGGCCAAAGACCGGTACTGAAACAATGAACGATGAGAATCAAAATCCTACAACTCAGAACGACATGCAGGACAACTCCCAGCCTGTCATACCAACTATTAACAACACGACGTTTAATAGTTCAACAACTATTAACACTTCTGCCACTACCACCACTCCGTAGCACAAGTACAAAAATACCGGCACGCGCTGCGTGCCGGTATTTTTGTATCCAACGTGCGCCACGAGGTACTATATGAGCAACACGTATGACCCTCACAAAAAAATTTTTAATCGCTTCGTTTTTAATTCTTATTATCGTCGTAGGAATATATATGGCTGTTAAAAAACCCGTATACGCTGCCTGTAACGACGCCTCATACACGCCAACCATTAGTGCGTTTGGCGACAGTCTTGTAGTGGGATACGGCGCTGCCGAAGGAAAAGGTTTTGTAGACAAGCTTTCAGAAAAAATTGGCGTACCCATCAAAAACTATGGAAAAAACGGTGACACTACCGCGCAAGGTCTCGCCCGTGCGCGTGAACTCTCCGACAGGCCAGATATTGTAATTATCCTGCTCGGAGGAAACGACGCGCTACAAAAAGTGCCTCTTACCGAGACTCGTGAAAATCTCGCGGCACTCATTGAGCTGTATCAGTCGTTTCAATCAAAACGCATACATGTTGTCCTTGTGGGAGTGATGGGTGGATTCCCGAGTGACCCGTATGCGGCTATGTTTAAAGATCTCGCACAGACACACGGCGTTACATACGTACCAAACGCCCTGTCCGGACTTTTCGGGAATAAGGACCTCATGAGTGATCAAGTGCATCCAAATGAAGCTGGCTACGAAAAGCTAGCTGAGCGTTTGG
>CAZYDN010000018.1:0-14159 GCA_964646315.1 uncultured Candidatus Saccharibacteria bacterium | reverse complement strand
ATAACGGCTTCTTTTTGGGCATCATTTAAGCCGTCGAGGTACTGCATATTTACCTTAGTATATAGGATTTTCGCTCTCCACACCCACCTCCCCTGGCGGTTGACCTAGGTTCTGAGAGGTTTATACTGTCTTCACAGACCGCTACGGAAGAACTCAAGAAATGGCTTATGTTCGCCATTTTTGTACACTGAAGACTGGATGAAGCACCCCCGTTTCCCTTATTTTGCCCTTCTATAAAGCTCAAGGCTCTTCCGAAAAGATTTCGAGCCCTGATACATACTGGATTCCTGGCGCGTTAATTGCCGCAAGCCTACTCTTAGGCATAGGAATCACTCTCATCCCGCAGACTGCTGGGGCGTTCTGGCCATTTTCCGTACTTAGAGCTTCTGATGGAACCAACGAAACTTCCATCGTTCACGACAGCAGTCTCAAGCTCCTTGAGGCCGCAACAAACCCCGATCCTTCCCCGGCTCAAGCCGTTGGTGAGCTCGCCACGAGCGAGGGAAGCGCCCTTATTGCTAACGCAGGCGTAGACGGAACAATTCCTGAGGTTGATCACACCGGCTCAAACGGCAGTATCTCTACCTATACGGTTCAGGAGGGAGACTCTATTTCTGAAATCGCCTCAATGCATGGCGTATCCGTGGACACAATTTTGTGGGCAAATGGACTTACGCGAAAGAGCGCTATTCGTCCTGGAATGACGCTTGTGGTGCTTCCGGTGTCGGGCGTACGTCATACAGTGCAAAAGGGCGAGACTCTTGCGGGTGTGGCTAAGAAATTTGATGCAGATGCTGAAGATATTGCTGCATACAACGGTCTAGATCTCGGGGACGGGCTTTCTGTAGGCACACAGCTCATAATTCCGGGTGGCGAGCTCAGCACGGTAGTTCCGGTAACAAAGAAGGTTACTTCAGTAGTAAAGAAGGTAACTACGTCCATTAAGACCGGAGGCAGTATGGGTGCTATTCGTTCCGTAGGAGACACCAGTCACGCCGGATCGTTTACTAATCCTGTACCTGCAGGACACCTTTCACAGGGAATCCACGGCTGGAATGGTGTAGATATTGCTGCACCTTCTGGTTCACCGGTATATGCGGCGGCCGGCGGAACCGTTATTGTGTCGCGAATGGGAGGATGGAATGGAGGATACGGTAATTACATCGTTATTGACCACGGTGATGGCGCGCAGACGCTCTATGCTCACCTTTCCGCAGATAATGTGTCAGTGGGGCAAAAAGTTACGAAGGGACAGGGTATTGGAGCTGTAGGTAAGACTGGAAAGGCTACCGGTTTCCATCTACACTTCGAGGTTCGCGGAGCAAAGAATCCGTTTGCTAACTAACCCATTCGTTTGAATAAAAGAAAAAGCCACCTCGCGGTGGTTTTTTCTTTTATTCAAACCCGAACATGCCCCGCGGCCGGTATTGGAGTGCTTCAAATATGTGTTCACTTTCTACCTGGGGCGAAGATGCCAAGTCAGCAATGGTACGTGCAACCCGTAATACACGGTGGTACGCTCGCGGAGATAAATCGAGCCTTGCGGAAGCGAGACTTAGAGCGTCGCGAGCTTCGGGTGTGGCAAATTCCGGATCGTCCAGTTCCCTCGAGCTCAGTCGCGCATTAACCGTTCCTCTGCTTTGTGCTACGGCGCGTGCTCGCACCACTTCTTCACGAATTTCACTGGAGGGAGTGCCTGTGCTCAGTGCCCTCAAAGTGTCGTGGGATATGTGGGGAACTTCCACCCACAAATCGAGCCTATCGGCGATTGGTCTCGATACCTTTCTAGATTGTTTGAGTGCCTCACGCACCGCCACCTCACTGTTTGCGGTGAGGGTGTCAGCGGGATTCATTGCAGCTACAATCATGCAGTCAGCGGGAAAGGTAATGCTTGCTCGCGCTCTTGATACGGTCACTACCCTGTCTTCTAGGGGCTGTCGTAGTGCTTCAAGCGTGCGTGCGTCAAACTCAGCAAACTCGTCGAGAAATAATACGCCGTGGTGTGCGAGTGTTACCTCGCCAGCTTTTGGATAAGCTCCCCCGCCCACAATCGCGGTGTGCGAAATCGTGTGGTGCGGCGCGCGAAAGGGCGGATGATATAACGCCTCCCCTCCCCGAAGCGCACCTGCAGTGGAGTGAATCGCATTCACCTCCAGACGCTCACTCGGAGTAAGGGGCGGAAGAATTCCTGGAAGTGCGCGCGCAAGCATCGTCTTGCCGGTCCCGGGTGGCCCGTAAAGTACAATGTTGTGCCTCCCTGCCGCCGCGATAATAAGCGCTCGTTTAGCACTCTCCTGTCCTTTCACGTCCTGCAAATCAACCGCCGGAGAAGGAGGTGCGTGCGTGATTGTAGGCAAAAGCACTGGTAGTTCAATGGTTCCGCTTATATGCGCCACCAACTCCTTAAGTGTCTTTGGGGCATAGATGACCACGTCTTCAGCTAAAAGCGCCTCCTCTGCGTTTTGTGGTGGTACGTAGACTACTTCAATCCCTGCGTTTTTTGCGGCAACTACTTGGGGCAAGACTCCGCGCACTCCTCGAATGGTCCCATCGAGTGCGAGTTCCCCTGTATAGAGTGCTGGGGTCTCGGGCAGGATTATGTGTCCCGCTGCCGCAAGGTAGCAAAGCGCGAGTGGTACATCGAAATGCGACCCTTCTTTCTTTAAGTCTGCAGGAGAAAGTGCAAGTACTATGCGCTTGTTTTCCGACTTTGGAGATTTGAATCCGCTGTGTTTTATAGCAGCGGCGATACGGTCGCGCGCTTCTTCTACCGCCTTGTCTGGGAGTCCTACTATCGAAAAAGAATGGAGTCCGCGAGTAAGGTCTGTTTCTATCGTTACAATTTCGGCCACGGCTCCCACTGGCTGTGCGGCAAGTAGCGACGCATACCCTTTCTTTTCTTCTTCTGCAGTCAAAGGTTCCTCCTGCGAGGTGATGTCCATGCTCGTATTCTACGACGTCTTTAGACAAAAAGAGTCGTTATGCAAGATACTTATTCAATTCTTAATGAACCGTTATCAGTGCCTCAATAATATGAATCGGCGTGTTAGCTTGAAATTATGAACGGGAATAAAGACGCTTCCTCTTTGAGGAAAATTACAATGAACAGTAAACCAGGCTTTACGCTCATTGAGCTCCTCGTCGTCATAGCAATAATTGGATTGCTATCTTCTGTAGTTCTCTCTTCATTAAATTCAGCCAGAGAGCGCGCAAAGAATACTAGTACTGTTGCGCAGGTACTGCAGTACGAAAAAGCCATTAATTTGTATTACTCAAACACAGGCGCGTATCCGGGAAGTACTAGTTGGGCATGTGTGGGTACAGGGTATCCAGGCGGCGTGTGCTGGAGCAGTAGTAGCTACACAGAGACTTCGTCTGCTTCGGTTAATTTCCGAAACGCCCTCAGTTCCTTAATTGATACGTCGGTCATTCCCGGACCGTCCACTCGAACCTTTGGAACCATGTACCAAACAATAAGTACTGGAGGTTTTAACATTCTCTATACCTTAGAGGGAGACGTTAGCTGTCCAATCGGAACTAAAAACTCAGGATCATCATATTCGAACGCCGGAGTAACTCGCTGTAATTACTACGGTCGGGGCTTGTAGTACTTTCGTACGGATAAAAATAAAAACACTCGCGATACGTAGTACCGCGAGTGTTTTTTAAAAGAAGCGTACTCCTTACGCGGTAACTGCTTCTTCGGGAACCATAACTAGTTCTTCCCCACTCTCCTTTCCTGTAATTGCGCGGTACGCATGCACGAATGCAAGCGTGGTTGCGGGCACGGTCACAAAGAGTCCCACAAGAAGTGCAAGCGCCCCAAGAATATTTATTCCCGCGCTTGCAAGTCCAAGTTTAAATAGCTGCATGCGATGTCCTCGGGTTAGACGAGCGCTTTCCTTAAGTGCAGCTATGGGTCCCATTCCCTCTTCTACTACCAATATTCCTGAAAAAGAAAATGCGATAGCAATGATGATGCCGGGAACAATGAAGAGGATGAGACCAAGAATAGTCAAAAATCCTCCAATGAAAGTAATACCAAGGTATCGCCAGAAAGGAGTTGGATTCCATAGCTGACTGAAGCTTGCTTCGTGCGCATTACGATGAGCGGTAAGGAACAGGGCCGTTGTACCGATAGAAAACAGTGTGTTGGTGATAGTCGACTCTACGGTGGTAACAATGTTCATAACCAACTCGCTGCTCACCATCTTTATAAAGTCTTCAACCACACCAATAACAATTGAAATTCCCACAAGGATTGCGCTGGCTTGAACGAAGAACCATGGACGAGATTTAAACGTAGTCCAGCCAAAAGACAGACATTCTTTTACGTGTATGGTCGGTGTCATACTAAGAAGCATGAGCGACACAGGTGGTCGCAGAAGGGTTCGCCTCAAGGCGAGCTTCGTCAATTGGTGCACCGTCTACACTACAGGTTCCATAGGTTCCATTTTCAACACGTGCGAGAGCAGCAATGACGGCCCCATACTGAATTTCCAAATCCTTTAAGATTGCTGTGTTGTCTTCAAAACCCTCAATGAGCTCCGCCACGTCCACAGGATCAGATTCCTGGCCAGTTGCCTGCGGAAGGGGCTCCCAATCCATGGGGTTGGAAGGGTTGCGGCGTCCCACGGTGCTGAGTGCTGCTTCTAATTCAATTTTTTCCTGCTCGAGACGGGTTTTGTAGTTTTCAGTATTCATCTCGGCTACTCTAGCACACCTGGCACAAGGTATTACTGCTGTGCGGCAGAAAGGCGCGTAAGAAGGGCTGCGAAAGCCGCCTCGTTGCGTGCGATGATAAGTGTTTCCTTGTCGGCGTATCCGTACAAAAGGAGTGAGCGCCCGCGGGTGTCACGAAGTATACGAACATCACGATTAGCTACCACTACGTCTTCAAAACGCATTTTGGAAGCAACAGGAACGTCTGGAGTGGAAGATGTCTGAGAGGTGCTCGCGGTAGTAGTGGAAAGACTCACTGCTTCAGCTTCTTCCGCATAGAGCGGGTACAAAAGCCCTAGATCTCGTTCCATGAGAGGCTCCCACGTGAGCATGCCTGCAAAGGAACGTTCGTATGAGGTAACGCGAAGCACAAAAAATGCACGCGTTTGTCCTCCTTCATTAATAACGCCTACCGTACTCTTGTCCGCAATATTGCGAAGAAGCAGATCTGGCGCCGAAAGATTGAGAGCCTTTATGAGAACTCCTCCAGGGGCTGGAGTTCCTGCAATAACACCAGGCTCCTCTGTGGCCGGTTGGGCCACATACGTTACGAGTGCGGTGCCCTGTACGAGCGCATCGCTGGCAGTCATAGCAAGCGCTTGCATAAGATCATTCCCCACCCCGCTAAGCTCCTTATATTCATCAGCAAAAATAAGGGAAGGAACCTTTACGCTTATGGTAGGCACGGGGGTTCGAGAACCTATATATAAATATGTGGCATAGGCCCCGCCTGCGGCAAGCACTAAGAGTACTGAACCTAGAGCGATAAGAAGGACGGGTGCACGCTTCCCTTTCGACGGCGCGGAGGCTGCTGGTGAAGGCGCTGCGTCTTGTTGTGCCGCAAGTACCGAAAAAGGTGAAGCATTTGTTGCAACTTTTTGGTCTGCAAAGTCCGTCGAATACGAATGGAAATTGGTAGGAGCCTCAGGTGTTTTTGGTGCGGAAACAGGTGCCGAAATTACTGGAGCGGGAGCGGGTGTCGGGAGCACTTCTGGGATGGGTTCACGATACACCGGTGGTATAGGATACACCGGCGCCTCCTTTGGTGTTTCAAACACCGGTGCGGGTGCCGGAGTGATTCGTTCTATTGCCGGAGCTGGTGCCGGTGGAAGAGGTACGGGGATGGGAGCAGCGGACGCAGGCGGCACTTGAGATACGGGATTGGCTGCCATTTTTGCGCGAAGTCTGGCAAGGACGGTTTCGCGCTGCTCATCGACGGGTGCGGGTGCGGGAGCTATCGTCGCTCCAGGCATTTCCTTTCCGGCGCCTCCAGGATTCACAAAACTATCGAGTTCGGCTCGAGTTTCAAGTTCAAGCGGTGTGTTCGCAGGATCCTTCTCTTCTCTTCCTGACGACCTATCAAAAAACGGCTGTTCTACCGCATCGAACTCCACACCATCAGAAATCTCCCCCTGCTTTTTTTGTGGAACGGGCGACGGTACCGGCACCGGTGGTGGGGGCGGTGTTGATTTTTGTATTGCACCTACATTCCCCTTCCCGCTCGCTTTCGCCACGTCTTTCGCATAGGTGCGAATGTATTGCGAGAGATCGGGTGCGGTTCCCCCACTTCCCTGCGTGTTCTGTGTGTCAGACGTTGCCATGTTGCTTTCTTAATTATACCCGGAAAGTGGTCATGTTACGCATGAAGTACACAAAAACCCGTCGCCTATATGGCGACGGGTTTTTGCACTTCCCTATCCGCGATGACCAATGATGAATTTCTTTGGGTCTTCGCACATGTCGGTAAACGCGTGCGCGGCTTCCTTGAGCTTTTGGGATGAAGATTTTCCAAATGAAATAACCTCCACCTGAATTCCCTGCATCTCTAAGTACTCAATGAGTGGAACAAAGTCTCCGTCGCCGGTAGCGAGGATGACCGTGTCGAGTTTCGTGGCAAGTTTAACCGCATCGATAGCGATTCCCACGTCCCAGTCGGCTTTTTTAGCGCCATCAGAGAAAATCTGCAGCCCTTTTACCTTGGTTTCGATGCCAATTTTGGTGAGTGCTTCAAAGAAGTTCTTTTCGTCTCCCCCTTCGGTAGAGATTACGTAGGCAATAGCGCGTACAAGGATACGATCCCCTACTGCTTCTTGCAGAACGTTTTGGAAGTTTACGCGAGCTTTATAAAGGTGTTTTGCGCTGTGATAGAGGTTTTGAGTATCAATGAATACCCCTACACGTTGCGCGGGATGCTTGATTACAGGCATAGCAACAATTATTTAGAGAAAACGGTATTAAAAAAGTGATGTCAGAGGACCAGTCACTTGTATATGGTAGCACCTGCTTACGTGCAAAAAAGAGAAAAGCAGTCTCTCGACTGCTGTCTCTTACTTCTTAAGTCCGAGCTTCTTGATAAGGGCTGAATACGAGCGCTTATCGTTCTTCTCGAGGTATCGCAAGTGAGTACGACGGTCTGCAACCATCTGAAGAAGACCACGGCGACTATGAAAGTCCTTCTTGTTCTTCTTAAGGTGAGCTGCGAGCTCATCAATCTTGCGGCTAAGGATAGCAACCTGCACATCGGCAGAGCCGGTGTCCTTGTCATGTCGGGCCGTATCCTTAATTACGGCCGCCTTTACTCGTTTTGTAAGCATTAGTACTACCCTACCACACCTTGTCTAAATGCGCAAGTGTTTCATAGTTGGAGGCCCTTACCGGCAATCCCGGGAGAAAGAGGCATCTGCGCACAATATACGGGCTATACTGTGTGTATGAATGCTGCTCAGATGAAGCGAGAATTCCTTGAGTATATCGAGATTGAGCGTGGCCGCGCAGTAAAAACCGTAGAAAACTACGACCACTACCTCTCCCGCTACTTCGAGCAGATGAAAATAGTGAATGTATCCGATATTTCTGAGCAAAACATACGTGAATTCAGGCTCTGGTTGAACCGTCAGCCAGGCACGGGTCGAGATTCCATGAAGCGCCGCACCCAAAACTACTACCTCATTGCACTACGGGCCTTCCTTAAGTTCCTACGCAAACGGGAAATCCCCGGCCTATCTCCTGAGCGCATTGAGCTTGCAAAGGTACCAGAACGCCATTTGGACCTTATTACGTCCGCTGAGCTTGATCGTCTCATGAAAGCGCCTGTAGACGCATATGCGGAGGCCGAAGACGACGAGAGAAAGCGCACCGCGCTCAGAGATCGCGCCATATTAGAGCTTCTCTTCTCCACCGGGCTTCGAGTATCAGAGCTCTGCGCGCTCAATGTGGATATAGACCTTTCTCGAGACGAGGTGTCTGTGCGTGGTAAGGGAGACAAGGTGCGAGTGGTGTTTCTCTCAGAAGCGAGCAAAGACGCCATTCGTGAGTATTTAAAGGCCCGAAAAGACATGGAGGAGGCCTTATTTGTAGACGGCAGGCCTACTTCCCTGCACCGCATCACTCCTCGTGATATTCAGCGCCATATCAAGAAATACACTGCCAGGGCGGGTATTACGAGCAAGGTCACTCCCCATACTCTTCGGCACGTATTTGCCACCGACTTGCTCTCAAATGGCGCAGATATTCGCTCAGTTCAGGCACTTTTGGGTCACGCCTCTATCAACACGACGCAGATTTACACCCACGTGACTGACGCGCATCTGCGCGAAGTTCACAAGAAGTTCCATTCGAGAGGAGAGCATCGGCTATAAGTGCACAAAGCGATTGACTTTAGAGGTTACTTATTATATATTTACTACATCAAATCGCAGCGCTGGGGAGAAGAAGTAACGTCGAGTTTCGGAATTCAGCTAACTGCACTTGATAGTTATCAGGTGTATCGCTCTACAAAGCTATGATTCAAGGCATAATTGCTGGACTCACAGACAAGGGATTCGGATTCATCAAGATCGAGGGTGAGGATAAGGATCTCTTCTTCCACTCAAACGAGCTTGTGAACGTGCGTTTCGATGATCTTCGTCAGGGAGACAAGGTTGAATTTGAGAAGGCGGAAGGTCCTAAGGGTCCTAACGCTATCAAGGTCAGCAAGATCTAAAGCAAACGGCGCCCGCTTGCGGGCGTCTTTTGTTTAATATCGCGGGCTAATTAGTAGGTAATCCCACCCCGTTATGGCTATGGAAGATGGGACAATTGCAGAGCTCGGTGAGCGCAGTTCAGGCACCATCAAGCGAGGAAAGTCGAAAGAACCTATGTTCTTTCATGCAGACTCGCTGGTGGGCACCACCTTTAGTGAGCTTCGTGTTGGCGACAACGTAAGTTTCGAAACCACGGAGAGCAAGAAAGGCCCCTACGCTACCCGCGTTCAGAAGCGTTAAGCACCCACCCGGGTGCAGAACAAAAGAAAACCGCCCCTTACGGGGCGGTTTTCTTTTAATCCTCTACTTATGCGTCCTCCGGGGTACTTTCCCAGTCAGCATTGAACTTCTCTACCCAGGCCACCATCATAGGGTCGTCTGCAGGCATGGTTTTTACGCTCTCAGCCATCTCCGGGTGTGCGACCTCTAGGTGTGCCATTCCCTTCTCCATCATTTCGTCCTTAGTTTCGGCGCTTATAACGGTCTCGCACATACCTCCCATTTGCGCACAGGTCATTGTTTTCATATATACAAGCTTGATTTGGCACCACACATAATAACTACGAAAATCCTACCACGGCTTAAGTACACATATACATCGAACTTACAGAATGAGTGACGTACAATGTACCTATGAGAATTGTTTCGTGGAACGTAAACGGCATACGAGCAGTGCATCGCAAGGGTCTTTTCCTGCCGTTTATCAAGGATTTAAAGCCGGATATTATCTGTCTCCAGGAAACGAAGGCGGAGCAACACCAATCTGAAGTAGACCTTCCCCAGTATGAGGAGTACTGGCATTCAGCAAAAAAGAAGGGCTATAGCGGCACGGCTATATTTAGTAAGCAGGTTCCCCTAGATGTGCGATTTGGTATTCCGAAGGAAATAGTGAGTAAATACAAGCTCGCAGACGACGCGTACGGAGATCCTAACGAAGAGGGGCGAGTCATTGCGGCTGACATGGGTCCATTCTTTGTGGTATCGGTATATACCCCCAATGCGAAAGACGATCTGTCTCGCCTCCCTCTTCGTCATATGCAATGGGACCCAGCATTTCTGGCCTATATGCAGGAACTTGAAAAAGAAAAACCAGTTATCTTCTGTGGTGATTTAAACGTAGCTCACACACCAGACGACCTTGCTCGCCCAAAGGAAAACGTAGGCAACAAGGGCTTTACCGATGAAGAGCGCGAGGGCATAGATAAGATTGAATCTGCAGGATTTGTGGACACATTCCGCCTTTTTAATGAAGGAAATGGGCACTATTCTTGGTGGAGTAACTGGGGTGGTGCTCGTGAACGCAACGTAGGATGGCGTATAGACTACATTTTCGTATCAAAGTCACTGGTAGGGCGTATCCAAAGCGCTGAGATTCATGCGGACATAATGGGATCTGACCATTGCCCTGTTTCCATTACTCTATAGGACACTGTTAAGGACGTTGTCCCCACTATCCCCCTACTTATCCCCTGTTTGTCCTTTACACCGTTTGGGCTAGGTATATGATGATTGAAGACGAGGCTGCGTCTAGGACAAAAACGTGTGAGACCGGCCTCGATTCGGCTGTTCTTTGTTAGTTCTTTCTATCATCAGCGTTTGCCACGTGTTCCTGGCCGTCCAACGATTATGGAGCGATCTCCTATACATTAAGACTGGGTCCAGCCACATAGGAAGTTCCACGTGAAAACAACGCAAATATCGAGAAGCCGCCCGCTACTCCAAGAGAATCGCCAATCAAAGCCCCGCTCCTTTTGATTCTCTTACTAGGGCGGCTTTCTTATTTCCCTTAGGGGAGAGCGGGCAAAAACTCTCCAGCTGCTGCGTTTCTCGCTCCGGTGCTCGCTCACCGTACTATTTAGCACCCCAAGGGCACTTTGAATCTCCAACTCGTTTTGCTCGTAAGTGATTCTGGGCGTACGTTTCGCTTACTCCTCACTCGTGCCTTGTCTCCGGGGCTTCCTGCCAGCCCTTAGTTTGTTTCGTGTGGAACAAGGGCATGCTTGTTAGAAACCGACCTAAATAGGCCATTTTGCTTAGTTTCACGTGAAATATATCAGATTTGTCCACATTTCACGTGAAATAGCTCCTTTTCAGGATATTTGAGATTTTAATAAGCTGCTGTATATGTTTCGCGTGGAACTAACAAAAAAGAGACCCCTCCAGGTCTCTTTTTCGTATTTTGAAGTGTTTCGCGTGTAACGTGGTGTGATCCTAGCAAACGTGGTGTTTCTTGAGGATGTTCTGTAATTCTTCCTCTTCTCGCTCCTCTCGCTTTTTTTTACCAGCGTCTCCTAATTCTTTAAGCTCAGTGTCCGTGAGAGTTAGAAGGACTTCAGTGCGCGTATCCAGGTAATCAGCTGTATTCTTCTTAGGGTCGTCGAGCACCTCCTCAAGAAGGGCACTGAGGGTCCAGCCAAGACGGGGACCTGGTTTCGCGTGGAACAGCTCCATAATGCGTGTACCATCGGTTTTAAGCATTGCTACGGAGATAGGGTCTCGGAGAGCCTCTTCAACCATGGCCTTGTACTTCCGGAAGCGGAATGGCTGCTCTTTAGGCCTACCGGTGCCTATACGGTCGCATATGCGGAGATTAAGGAGTTCATGGATGTTCTCGTCACCAACGTTCACAATCATGCGGCGTACGGCCGAAAGGGTAATTTGGTCTGGATCAGAGAAGAACATGTGCCAACGCACCAATTTGCTCACTTTTTCGATAGTTTCACGTGAAAACTTCAAATCCTCGAGAGCCTTACGGGTTACACGTGAACCAACTACTTCGTGGCCATGGAAAGTCCAATCCTTCTTCTCGTCGGACCACCTGCGTGTTTCAGGCTTTGATACATCGTGAAAGAGGGCAGCGAGACGAATATCGAACGGCCAATCTTTATCTGCAGCATGCTGGAGGGCTCGTAGAAGGTGTCCAAATACGTCGTAGCTGTGCGCTTGGTTCTGATCTATGCCAATACCGCGTGTAAGGTCTGGAGCAATGTACTGAAGCAAATCAAGCTGCTGACAGAGCACAATAGCCATCATCGGTTGCTTGGAATTGAGGATACGAACAAATTCATCGCGTATTCTTTCACGTGAAATCTGTTTCAAATTTGCCGAAGTCTCTTTTATTGCAGCAGCTGTCTCGCTATCAAGGGCAAAATCAAGCTCAGCAACTAGGCGGACCGCTCTCATAAGACGCAGAGCGTCCTCATTAAACCGTTCAGCAGGGGAGCCAACTGTCCGTAATACCTTATGCTCTATGTCCTTTTGTCCTAGATATGGGTCTATTATTTGTCCCTTAGAGTCATCAAGGGCAATAGCATTTATCGTAAAGTCACGACGCGCCAAATCCTCCTCAAGGTTATCCCCAAAAGAAACAGCATCTGGGCGACGCTTGTCCGAATAGCCCGACTCCGTTCGGTAGGGGGTTACTTCGATAATAGCGAGCTTAGAATCCTCACTCCCGGTCTTCACTCCCACGGTTCCAAAGTCGTTTTCATAGAAAGAATCGGGAAACGCTTCCACAATGGCTTCGGGGGTAGCGTTTGTGGTTACATCCCAATCCTTAGGCGCGCGCCCAATCATGAGGTCGCGAACACAGCCACCCACCAGATAGGCTTCATAGCCCGCGGTGCGAAGTCCTGCGGTCACGGTTCGCACCTCAAGGGGGATAGGGAACTCCATTAAGAAAATACTAGTACGAGGCTCGCTAAACTCCTATAGGTGCCGTAGTATTGGGAGGTGCGGCTCCTGTACCCCTCTGCTCACAGACTTCGGGGGCACATAAGCTTCGCTCGATTGAGAAGAACGTATGCTTTGCACACATTCTTCTCATCTCACTCAGCTCCTGTGGTGAAATGGATATCACAACGGTCTTCGGAACCGTCGTTCCAGGTTCGAGTCCTGGCGGGAGCACAAATCTAGACTTATATTACTGGCCAGACCAGGTCCCCTGAATCAAGCGATTCCTAGATAGGGAATGTCTATATGTAAGAGAAAAGGCCCCAACAGGGGCCTTTTCTCTTCTAGCGGGTGCGGATAGGGAGAATCGAACTCCCGACTAATCCTTGGCAAGGACTCGTTTTACCACTAAACCATATCCGCGCTGGAAGGCAGGATACCACGGGACAGCCTTAGTAGACCAGTGTTTATTACATGACTACAGGTACTTCTTTCCATTGAGACACTCGTCCTTCACTCTAAAGGAAGGTGTTTATAACTGTGGACAAGTCTGTGTACATTGGGGACAACTTTGTAGGACATTGTGTGTATTTCATGAACCTGACGAGAAAATAATCAGCGTTTACAGTGTATTTGTATAAGTCGCTCTATAAGTCTCGTATACTGTGAAGGTGACGGACATATCCTCCTTTTCCACAAAAGCCATAGGTGACCTTGGTGAAGAGACAGCCGCAACCTATTTGCGGAAGCAAGGATTCAGTATTGTGGATCGCAATGTGGTGAGAAAGACAGGAGAAGTGGATATTATTGCCCGGAAGACGGGAACGCTTCATTTTGTAGAGGTAAAATCGCGCTTGTGCCGCGAATTTCCTCAAGACGAGGATAGGGATACTGCGTTTGATCCCTCAGCCAATCTCCACAACGCAAAAATTGGAAAAATTGCGAGAACGAGCGAGTGGTATGTGGCTGAAAAGAACTGGGAAGGGGATTGGCAGATAGATGGGCTCTTGGTGTGGCTCCGTGCTCGGGACGGGGCTGCCTTTGTGTCCTATCTACCGCAGATTCTGTAAACCTGGTAGGATGCTTGGGAACGAATAGGCTTCGTACCTAGAAGAGGAAAGACCGTCCCTAAAGGGACATTCTTTCTAGCTCACGGGTTGTATGAGTTGCTTGCACTCATACACTCCCTCGTTCCGGAGAATCGACACACGCAGACGTGTGTCACTCTCCTACACTCGGGGTGTCGTATACCGGTAGTACGCTACTTTTGGGAAGTAGTTGACGGAGTTCGATTCTCCGCACCCCGACCAATACGAACATAGTGAAGTAGTGTGCGTGGTGAGCGGGCCAACTGCTTGGCCTGCGCCGGAGAATGATGCACCGGAATACCCGGAGGGGTACTAACGCCGGAGCATGTTTTGGTCAGCAGACCAAAACGGCGAGGCGGTGCTCGACCTAAATTTCTTGAGCGAAGCGATTAGAAATTGGAAGTACTCCTGTGGTGCCGAGCAAGCCGAGTGACGACGAGGCGCAGACTCGCGGGCGAATGGCGTGACCTAAATCTCTTGAGCGGAGCGATTAGAGATTGGAAATGCCCTTGTGGTGAATCGCCGGTTCTCCGCACCCCGACCAAAAAGCAAAAGACCATTCCAAACGGAATGGTCTTTTGCTTTTGCCTACCGTTCTATTTGGCGGTCATTGCTCCGGTGAGTGTGCTTGTAAGTGAATCAGCACGTGTCTTGA
>CAZYDN010000017.1:0-14880 GCA_964646315.1 uncultured Candidatus Saccharibacteria bacterium | reverse complement strand
CTGCCTGAAGAATTATTCCAACCCTAACCCTTCAAGTTCTTTGATATAGTACTCATATGGCAACAATAAATCCCTGGATCAACTTTAACGGTAACGCGGAAGAGGCGTTCACCTTTTACAAGTCAATTTTTGGTGGCGAGATTACAAAGATTATTCGTCTCAAGGAACTAGCCACTGATGAATTCCCTGTAGCGGACGCGGACGCGGAGAAAATTATTTTCATCACCCTACCTATTGGTGAAAACACTATGTTGATAGGTAATGATGTTCCCTCCTTCATGGGTACAGTTAATGAAAACGAAAACCGAAGCAAGATTTCGGTATCCGCAGAAAGCCAGGAAGAAGCAGATGCTCTATTTAACGGCCTGTCTTCCGGAGGAGAAGTAGAGGGTCCAATGAATACGAGTCCCTGGGGTACATATTTCGGAATGTTGCGAGATAAGTATGGTATTGAATGGATGATTGAGTTTTCAACTACCAAATAACTCGCTTCTCAGAAGTCTAAACGTAAAATCGCCCTGCGGGGCGATTTTACGTTACTTAGTGACAGATATTTTTTTGACCATCGCTTATAAGACTTCTATAGGATACACATCAGTAGCTGGTTCTTCATATGGGTGAACATCGCGGATTGCTTTCATCACGTCTTGAAGCTTATCCGCCTCACAGACTGTTTCTATACGATCTTCTGCAACTTCTTCGAGTGTACCCACTGCTCCAATGGTAGGGTTTGCACCTTCCTCAGGCTTAAAACGCCCCGTTCCTTTTATAGTGAAGGTACAGTGGGAATAGTTTCCAATCTTACCGGCTCCAGCATCCCCCATAGCCTCACGAAGCCTATCTGCGTGGTCTTCAGGGACATATACCACTATTTTGTATTGTTTTGCCATTACTGCAATTATACGTCTTTTGCAAAAAATAGAACTAATAATTTATTTCCGAAGCAAAAATTTTCTTCATGAAATCGTCATGATTAAGAGTTCATTATCTAGGAGTATTAATCAATCGAATATCTCGCGCATGAAACCAGTTCACTACAAGTATCTTTCAATTGCTCTCGCAATTATTGCACTCACTCTCGCCTTCCTCTATTTCTCACGTCCAGAACCAACTATCAGTGACATTAATGAAAATCTAGGCGATCGCGTCCAGGGCTGTACTGAAGACGTAGCCGCATGGAAGGAGAAGTATGATGGACAAGCTTCTTCCACAGAAAAGGAGACTGCTCTCCAAACTGTTCTTGCTAAGTGCCAAGAAGAACTCGCAAAGGGAAAGAAAACAATCACTCCATAATTCTTTACTTCAAAGGAGGGTGAATTAAAACAGCCCTTCGGGGCTGTTTTAATATTCACTCCTCACCTGTTTCCTTTTTTACGTTGTCGCAGGAGCTGAAGATATTTTAAGTTGAGCGAAACATTTTCGGGATTTCTCCATATACTCTGCTACTTGCTTCTTTGCCCCTTCTTCATTTTCAGGGTGAGCCAGAGTTTTGGCCCGCAAGGCTGGGTCTATAGACTTATTTTGTGTAAGCCACCTCGAGAGCATGTCGCGAGCTACCGTTGGGCGATGATGAGCTCCCGCTAGATATTCAAGAAACACCGTAGAGTTCCCATTATTCTTGCCCGAGCTCGCACTCTGAATTAACGCAGATACCTCCTCGTATTTTCCGTCGTGTACTAAATCCCGGATGAGGGCGACAGTATTATGAAAAGCAAAAAGAAATCCTGCTCGTAGATGATCTTCAATAGAGGTGAATTCAGAAATGTTTTCGGGCAACAGTGAAGGGGCTCCCATTACTCGCGTCATATTGTTTACACTTCCCTTTGGACCACTTACATATTTTGTAAGTTGGAATACACCGAGCGACAGAAGCTTGTCTCCCAAAGCCGGTACGCTTTGAAGGAATTCAACACCCGCATTCTTTAGCAAAAAATCCATAGCATCAATGGAGCGTTCTGGTACGGGGAATATCTCCGTAGCCATGTACGCAAGCATCATGTCCGGAGTAATATTCTTGGCTAACTGTTCAATAACCCGCCCTAGAGTCTCTTCGTTTTTGCGCAACAGCTCCTTGTCTTCTTTGTCTCCGGAACGAGCGAGCACATCTTTGAAATAGGTCTTTGAGATTTTTGCGTAGGATGGTTGAAGAGCGGTAAGTACCGCGTTCGATTCATTATCGATAAGTAGCCTGAACTCACTCAAACTCATTTTACGCACCGTTCCTGCCTCAAACTTCTGCTCGTACTCACGCATGAGGCGCTGGTAGAGTGCTCGTTGTTCTGTCTCGTCCGACTGACCTACTGCGAGTTTCTCTTTTCGAGCAAACAGGTTCGAGAGATTCTCGTGAAAAGGTACGGGAGGGATAACCGGCGGGAGTTCCTTCTTGAGAGTTGGAACGAGCGTAACCGTGCCGTTTTCACTGCGTGTCTGTACCAACTCGTCTTTAACTCCGAGCATACCCAGGGGTGCGTAATACCCCCATTCCATATCAGGTACTCGCTTCCCCACGAGCGTTGACGGGACGGGAAGTGTCTTATGTTCCCACGACTCTTCATATCCTCTATCGAGTTCAACTAGTGAATGCGGTTTCTCAGGAGCTGTTCTTTCTACCTTGTACTCTTCGGACCCTTGATGCAGAGCTATATTTCCCACTACCGCGGTAGCTCCAAGCAAACTCGTGGCTTGAATACCCGCAATAAGGAGTTCTCTGCGATCCAGACTTTCCATATCTCTCCCCTGTGCAGCCTGCTGGTCACGCGCTTCGTCTATACGAGGAGTAAGAATACTCTCGGTGCGCGGGGTGATTCTGAATCTCTCAAACATAGGTAAATTCTACCACCGCAATTAAAGAGCATTTATTAAAAATTGTATATATGAAGACTTCACATGCAATGCCTTGCCGAAGGTCTATTTTTACAGTATGGTTCGTTCGGGCAAGAAAGGAGGGTCCAGCATGCATACGCTAATGAGTTACGAAGAAGCGCTTGCTACAACGCAGGCCCTCTTTGAAAAAGTTGGTCTGGATCAAAGTACATTCAATGAAAAGAGCGTTAAGACATTTCATGATTTAGTCATGGAGGTAATGCGAGGAGAAGCCCTGCTCGTGGAATTAGACGAAGAGGAACTTCGCAACAAAACCATCCCTGAAGAATTGGGCATGACGGCATCGGGTAACGCGGGCTGGATCAAGCGAATTGCTTGGAGTACTAAACTCATTATCCGGACAGAAACGGAATATCTAGCTGAAATGTATCGTAAATACCCTGGGAAAGATGCCTCTGTCATTAAGAGAAGCAATTTTTCTGGAATCATGTTGGATCGACCAAACTGGACATTGAGCGAAACCGGTAAGGGAGAAGATCCGCTCCTTGTTACCTTGCGTGCACTGGATGAGGAACTAGGAGTGGTTCTCAGTTCAAAGGAACTACTCAAACCAATAAATCCGGGCTGGTTCTACTCAGACGCTCATATATCCTCTGTTTATCATCAGGTTATGACCGAGAATTACACATCCTGGTATGAATGGGTACTAGAGAGTCGTTCTGGGGAGGATAAAGTCATCCGTAGAGACGATAAGGTGGAGCTACATCTCGAGTGGCAGCCCTTGAATTCTATGATTCCCAAACAAACCTAAGCGGCGGAACTCTTCGGAGATCCGCCGTTTCCTTTTTCTAGATATACCCATCAGATTTTTTCTTCATTATTTACATACACAGACTTGAGTATACTTAGTGAATATTCGCATCCTAATAGTGTCTCTATGGAAAAATTCTTTGTTCTCTTTCTCGCGCCGCTTGCCTCACTCGATGCCTGGGCAAAAACTGATCCCGTTACCCGCAAGAGCGAAGAGGTAAAAATGGAAAATGATTGGAATACTTGGATGGAAAACCATGCCAGTATTATTGGAGAGACTGCTGGCGCCGGGAAAACTAAGCGAATTACCCTAGAAGGCATCACTGACGTGCGAAACGAAGTAATGCTCTTCTCTCAGGTACAGGCCCGGACTCACGAGGAAGCAGCTGCTCTATTTACCGACCACCCGCACCTACGAATTCCAGGCAGTTCCATAGAGGTCATGACCACGACCCCCCTCGTGAACGAGAAATAGCAAACAGAAGCTTTTTTGCCGTTCTGTGGTATCGTGTAGGCATTCCTAATTGATTTAAATCATGTCTGCAAACAGTCACGGCGTTAGCCCAAAAAAGCCCCGAAAGCACCCTCAAAAGACCGCTAAGCGTCTTGCTATCAAGCTCGCAAACAAAGGTCGAGGACAATAAAAACAGGCGCCAGAGGCGCCTGTTTTTATACATGAAGTATCTTCATGTAGTGTTCATGTATTCTGCGCGATACTGCATCTATAACCTTTTCCTTCATGAATTCTACCGAAACACTTACCTCTCCAGGTCTTTTTGGATGGACCAGTAGACAGTGGTCGATAGGCGTGACCTTCTTTTTCTCCTACCTTGTGGCTGTCTATGTGGCTCACGTATTTACCCCACAGAGTTATCTTGTGTTACCCGGCTGCGCTATAGCAATTACCGCTCTATTTTTTGGGGGCATTAGACTATGGCCCATTGTTCTGGCCACTGCCCTTATGGCAACTATCATAGCTGGGTCCCCCTTACTCACCGTGCTCTTTATGCCGGCCGCACTAACGCTTCAAGCCGTGCTTGGTGCCCACCTACTCGGAAAAGCAGAAGTGGATCCTCTCTTCCGACGTTTTAGAGATATGTTCTTCCTGTTTCTTATTGCTGTAGGAGTTTCCGTTATTGTTCCTACCGTGGAGTCACTCACGTATGTTCTTAATGCTGCGCTCAGTCACACAGTCGCTGAGATTCCGTCATGGAGATACCATTACACTGCAAATGTATTTGCCATTATTATTATTACGCCATTTCTTTTGCGATGGCTCGCCAAACCTCGCTTCAGTCGCACTTGGATAGAACTTCTTGAAACGGCAAGTGTCTTTCTTCTACTCATTGTTACCGATTACCTTCTTTTTATTGTTGGCGTCACAAACGTAGGGAGTATTCCTCTAGTGTATTTCTTACTCATTCCTCTATTTTGGATTGCTTTACGCCTTCGTCCTCGGTTTGTAACTCTCTCTCTCGTTATTACAGCAGGGTTTACTCTTGCGGCCTTGGTAACTGGCCCTGCGGTTCCACTGAATGTGTACCAGGAGCAGCTTTTCCAGCTCGAGTTTTTCATGATTATCCTAGCTGCCATGTTCTATGTGGTGGTGTCACTTGAAGAAGACAGACGTTTGCATTCCAACCTCATGCGATCTCAGTTGGCGACGCTTGAAAACGCTGTCGCTCGCATATCCTCTGAGTCACAAACTAAGAATGATTTCATTGCGGTGTTAGCTCATGAATTGCGAAATCCTCTAGCTCCAGTAGTAAGTGCAATTGAGTTTCTGAAACTAAAAACTGACCGCGAGAAGGAAGAGTTAGAAATGCTCTCCATGATGGAAGACCGTATGCACACCGTTCGAATACTTCTTGACGATCTCCTCGATATTTCTCGAATCTCTGAGGGTAAGTTCACCTTACGCCGAGAAACCATCGATGTTGAAACGGTAGCCCGCCGAGCAATTGTGTCTTCTACTCATCACTTCAAAAACCGTCACCAATCTTTTGTTTTTAAGGGTCCCTCGTCTCCCCTGCTTATTGAAGGAGACGCTGTTCGTCTTGAGCAAATTATTTCCAACCTGCTTACCAATGCATCAAAATATTCTGACTCTGGTGACCACATCACCCTAACGGTAGCAAAGAAGAATGACCAAGCCGTAATAACGGTTCTCGACAATGGTATAGGCATTGAACCTGATGTAATTGGACACGTGTTTACCCCTTTCCATCAGCTGGATTTGGGTGATAGAAGTCGCAAGGGTCTGGGTATAGGACTTGCTCTTGTGCGTAGTTTCGTAGAAATGCATGACGGTACCGTAACCGCTACCAGTAAGGGTCGTGGGCACGGTAGTCAATTCACCGTCACTATTCCTCTTTCTGAAAAAGGTGCAGTAGAGGCAGATGCTCCTCATGACGACTTGTCTGCAACAGAAACGGGAATGAAAGGTAAAGGTCCTCGTGTTTTGGTGGTAGACGACAACGACGCTGCTGCCTGGGGTATTGGGAGACTTCTTGAATTGCAAGGATGCCGGGTAAGCTATGCCTATGATGGCGAGCAAGCTATTGCTCAGGTAGGAAACAAAAAATTCGATATCATGCTTCTTGATTTAGGACTTCCCGACCAAGATGGCTACTCGGTAGCAAAAACGGTACGAGCTCGTGGGTATCATGGACGTATCATTGCGCTCACGGGCTATGGAAGCGATTACGCACGCAAGAATGTGGAGGGAGTGGGTATTGAGTCATATCTCGTAAAGCCAGCGGGGCTTGCAGATTTAAAGCGTGCTATTCCTGAACTGTGCCCACCTACCGCCTAATATAAGCGCACTCAACAGGCACTAACTACCGCCGTGTTAGTATGTCGGCATGATAACAAAAGAAGAAGCTACCGAACGCGCCCTCGCGTTCCTTGCAGAGCATCAAACAGGCACCATTGCCACTGCAGCACTTGATGGCACGCCTTTTTCCTCAACCGTATACTTCGGGTTCTTGCCCGATTTCACTTTGTTCTTCACAACCAGCCACCACACGGCAAAGTTTCGCAATCTCATCGTGAACCCTAAAGCTTCGTTTTCAATTGGCACCGGGCCGGAATACCGCGAACTCATTATTCATGGAACGGTGCGTCGTATTGAAGGAACAAATGAGCAAGATCAGGCCCTTGCTAGTATCAAAAGTCGTGTAGCATCTCCTTCCGACACCTGGCCTATCCATGCCATAAAGAAACTCGAAGAAGGAGGCACGGCACTTTTCCGCATCGTTCCAAACGAAGTACTGTACCTCGACCTCGAAGGAAAAGATCAGAAGGAATCTGCTTCCAAGTATTTCTACCGGTTATTCCCATAACAAAAAACGCTTGCGCGGTTTTTTGTTACTTAGGAGCGTGTTTCGGACAACGGCATGGCTGGCAGTGTTCGAGCCAATATTCCTTTCCGTAGTCGTACGAAAGTTCTTCTCCTGCCTTAATGTTCTTGGTTGCAAGGATAAACACTCGATTCTTATATATTTCTGATTCGCTGTTTGGTCGACAAGAGTGGTTTATATACCCGGCCTTATTCCATTTAGGTTTTCCGTCCAAAGTTAGTCCTTTTTTGATTTCAAAAAGGTATTTACTCTTACTAGTTTCTTCTTCCTCTGAGGTAACTACTCGCCCCACGTATTCAATAATACAAGCACCCTTAGGAATATCCTCTTGCGTAAAAAGACCTAGGCCGGCAGTTGATCTGCCGACCCGAAGCTTCCAGTTTCCTGGCACGTACTTCCCTGTTTTCGTCATGTCGTGTGAATATATTAACGTACTTCTGTAACCTTCGCACGGGTACTACCTACTGACTCACTTGGTCGTAGGTAAATTTCGAAATGTCCTGTATCGCGGTCTCAAGTACCTTTTGACTCTTTCCTCGTGTCATAACACAGAGTAAATAGGGCCTTTTAGGGACATAGACAATGCCGCAATCATGTAACTGGTATAGCCCATCACCTAAGTCCCGTTCTCCGAACTTATGCGCTATCTGAATTTGATATGGTACGCCCGCCCGGAGCCCCGCTGAGAATGTTGACTGGGTCAGCAACTGCAGAGCTTTCTCCGAAGATGCCTGGCTTAGATAGGAAGCGTTGAAAAGTACTCTGAAGAAAGTCGAGTACTCAACTACTGAAATTGAGGAATTGGCATTAGCACTATTTATATTTTCTATACCAAGATTTGCATACAAATCGGCATATTCTTGTTCAGGAATAAGTGGATACAAGAGCTCCATCGCGCTGTTATCAGAATATGCAATCATGCGTTGCAACAGTTCCGAAATTCCGTACTCCTTCCCATCGGTTAATTTCTTTTCCGGCTGAATGATTGGATTGGCCAATACCACATCCGAGGATGTTCGATAAACAATGTTCTTTTCTAAGATGGAGGGATCGTTTTCGGCATGTTTATAGATTGCCATCATGAGCGGAACCTTGAGGAGGGACGCCGGAAAGAAGGGAACATCTTGATGCACACCAAAGGCGGGACCGTTGTTTAAGTCACGGTAGTACACCGCAATATCCGTAATTCCCTCTCGACTATCGATACTTGCTACGTGAGCGGTCAGTAATTTTTCAAATCTTGCCTTAGGTGCATCAATCGCTCCTGAGGCTACGTCACACTCAAGTAATGGATTAGTGAGTACTCCGTGACCCTCACGAATTTGTCGGGCTTCGTCCATATTTTTCGCAGGTGTCCCATAGCTACTCCACATCAACACGGTACCTGCGCCGAGTATAAAGCAGAAAAACGCTACCAAGGACACCGTACGGGTACGCATACAAATATTAAGATTAGATTAAGTATACGCCCGCATTACTAAATGCAAAGCAGGTCTGGGGATTCCCCGGAGGATTCGCACTTAGTCATCCGGAGAGCTACACTAGGGGTAATGCGCATCAATCCGGTCACTATTGTGTTGGTTCTTTTGTCACTGTGTTTAGGAGCGGCACTTGGCTACGGAAGCTATCGGTACATAGAGCTTACGAAAGAGCTTACCCACACTACGTCCGAGCTTGCTTCAACTACACAAAAGTACGTATCACTTACTGAGACCGCCACTGAGCTTCAGGAATCGCTACGTGCTGAACAAGACCGTAACGGATCCTTTGCTTCTCAGATTAATCAAATAACGAACACCGTAGGCACGCTCGACAAATTAGCCAAGACCGACAAAGAGCTTCTCGCCAAGTACTCCAAGGTGTACTTCTTGAGTGAACACTATCTTCCTGCAAGTATTTCAGAAATACCTCCAGCGTTCGTGTACCCCGACGGAAAATCCGTACAGATAGCAACCAAGGTGGAGCCATACCTTACAGACCTCCTTACGGCGGCAGAACAAAATGATATAGATATGCGTGTTACGTCGGGCTACCGCTCTTTTGGAGCACAGGCGAGCCTTAAAACTAGCTACAAAGTAACGTACGGCATTGGTGCTAATACATTCTCAGCAGATCAGGGGTACTCAGAGCACCAACTTGGCACTACAGTTGATTTCACGACTGCCGGAGCAAAAGGAGCACTCGTGGGGTTTGATAAGACACCTGCATACTCTTGGCTTCTCGCCCATGCCCACGAATATGGGTTCGTCCTCTCCTACCCAAAGGGAAATGTTTACTACCAGTACGAACCGTGGCACTGGCGCTTTGTGGGGATTAATCTGGCCACGAGACTTCATCAAGACAGTGAGTTCTTTTATAGTCTCGATCAACGTGAGATAGACACATACCTGGTCTCTCTGTTCAATTAGCGATAGAATATATCTATGGAAGGAAATATTTATCAGTTTCCCGGAAAGAAAGAGAATCCTCCGATACAGAAAGAAGATTCTCAAGTGAGCGCGGAAGTGATTCAATTGTTTCCGAATAAGGAAGAGAAAACGCCTGAATCCTTTGAGGTAAACGGTGTAGTGCTTTCAGCACTACGGAATAAAGTCACGGAGGTCACGGAGAAATATCCTTTTCTCATGGGTTCTGGTCTACTCCAGGAGGCAGAAGAAGCAACATCAAAATTTACCCGGAATGAGATTATACGCATAATAAACTCCTTCCACCCTGATGCCCTTAAGGACGTTGAGGCGCCCATGTATAAGGTGTTAATCAACCGTATTGAACAGCGCTTTACCGACGAATAGAAAAAGGCCGCTCACGCGGCCTTTTTCTATTCGTTCTTACATCAAACTATTTAAGAACTTTCCAAATTCCTGGGTCCTCTCCCCCATCGAACTTGAATACCGCCACACCACGAATACCCAGCTCACGTGCAAGCTTTACCTTGTCTTCAACCGCTTTTGCATCACTCCACCACAGAATATAGAACGGTGCCTGCTGTCCCTTCTCCTTTGCAAGAGCTGTTGCGCCTAGAGCCGCGAGAAGTGATGAGCTTGTTCCCTTTGGTGCACGAATTGAAACAGCCGCATTATCAGGAAGAGGCTTTGGCATGCTTTTTGGCACGTAGGTGAAGCTCATTTCTCCCGCACTATTGCGAGACGGCGTAATACCGTATTCCTTAGCTACGTCTGTTGCATATTTTGGATTGAACGCTTCTAGTAGATCGTAGTGATACCCACTTCCATCCTCATAGGGGATAGCTTGATAGATATATCCATAGGTAGCTACACCTAGTACGAGCTTCTTTTTATCAATATCCTTAGCGGTGAAATTTACCACCTTGCGTACCCACGCAGGGTCCGCTACAGGTGTGTATATTCCCTTTGCCTTCTGGTTTAGGGTACGATCCGCCGTCTGCTGATCGTAGGTCATGAGACGTACGCGATCGCAGTACTTGTTGATTTCCTTGTAGTCGTTCGCGTATTCCAAGTCTGCAGGAATGACCTTGTACAGATCTTCAGGTGGAGTGCGGGCCTCTATGGTACACATTACCCATTTATTCGCCTTGTTTTTAGCAAAAGCAGCAGATAGCTCTTTCAAAAAGGCAGAGTAGTTATCTCTATCCTCAGCACGCTTACCTTCGTAATCAATGTCTACCCCATCAAATCCATTTTCCTTTACCATCTGCACAATACCTGCCACATGCTTACTACGGAGCTTCTTATCGGAAAGGACCGTGTGGATGGCCTCTGTATTACTCCACATGACCGTAGGAATTACCCGTACGTTCTTTTTCTTTGCTTCGGCAAAGAGTTTCTGCCACTCGACTGCTGAGACCTTTGCGGCGTCGTTAAGTGAGCCATCATTTTTGACCGTATAACCAAAAGGGTTCACCTCTGTAAGCTGTCCTAGATGCGGCAAGACGTCATTGGTACTAGAGGCCACGCGCCAATACGGCAACCAGCCTGAAAATTCAAGCTTGGAGTTTGCTACTACAGGTTTAGTTTTAGTGGCACTTGTAGTTGCGGCACTTACGTTCTGAGGTAGTACTGAAATAAAACAAACAAACACAAAAACGCTGGTGAGGAGTCGCGTTAGAAAAGAATGAGCATGCATAGGTACGTTCATATAGGGCTAGTATAACAAACACGAAAGAGCAGGCGGAGCCTGCTCTTTCTATGACGTACAAGAGACGAATCTCTTACGAGTATGGGGGATTATTTAAGTGCGAGTGTCGCAGTACCGAACATCTTCACGAGCTCAGCTTGGGTTTTCGGCATACGGTGGATGTCCACCTTACCTACAACCGTCACCGTCACGTTCTTACAGACTCCAAGTGCGATTCCGGGATTGTGCTCACGACCATCAACTTCAACGGTATTGTTCTCATCGAGCAACACGTCAATTTTCTTGGTCCAGCGAGAGTGCATGGAGTCCGCAATAACGCGATATCCAATCTGCGGCTCAACCTGTGAGAAACGACATCCAGGAGTGTCCTTGCCGGTTCGTGAGATCTGAATAACCGTACCGAACGGAAGCTCGCCGGCGAGGTCTACAGAGCGAGCGGCAACGACCTCGGGATTCGAGAACGCTCCACTAGCGGTAGTAAACGGATCACCGTCGGTCTGTCCTACGACTGCGTTGTACGCGGTCATAGACACCAGGAGGGAGGAGGCTACCTCGCGAGAGGTAGCCAGGCGTTTGGAAGGCTCTTCGCCTACCGAACTAGCCGCTTCTGCTTTCGATGCCGCAATTACTACGGGCGTCGGAGCTGAAGCGCTTCCTGGCATAAAGATGAAGCCCATAAGGGCTGCTACTGCAATGACTGGCATAAATTAAAGCCGCTCCTTACGGATACGGCTGATAAGCCCATAGTAGCAGACTTGACAATCCTTGTCAAGAGCTGTGAAGCAGACCACACCCTTTCACAGGGGCTTCAAGACTCCCCTGTCAAGGTCGGTTTTCCCTTGAAAAATGGCCTATTTCATGTATAATATATGCATGAAGCGACGACAATCAAAGCTCTGGTTTAAGGCAAAACGCTACGGCTGGGGATGGACTCCCGTTACCTGGCAGGGATGGCTTATTACCCTCGTATTCGCCCTGCTGTATACCCTACTCAGCATTGCGTTCATAGGATGGCTTGGAGCAGCTACCGAGGCCTTCGCTGTTGATTACCGAGGCCTTTCCTTGAGCACCCTTGAATTCTTGGCGGCTTTTGCCCTTCTCACCTACGCACTCATACGCATTTGTACCAGGTTTGGAGAGAAACCAGGGTGGCGCTGGGGAGATACCGACAAGAAATAAGGCATGGCGTAGTAGACTGTCCTCATGACATTCTTTGATGCTGCACTTTTGGGAGCTATCGAGGGAATTACCGAGTTTCTCCCTATTTCCTCTACCGGACACCTTATTCTTGCCAGTCACCTTTTGGGTCTACCGGACGGAAGCTTCCTCACCAGTTTTGAGATAGCCATACAATTAGGTGCTATCTGTGCCGTACTACTCCTTTATTGGCGCTCATTCCTTGACCTTGAGATTATAAAGCGCCTGTTGGCAGGATTTATTCCAACCGCAGTCATTGGCCTCCTTCTGTATTCTTTTGTGAAGCATCGCCTCCTTGGAAACGAGATGGTAGTAGTAATTGCTCTTCTTGTAGGCGGTATAGCCCTTATTGCTTTTGAACTTCTTCATAAAGAGCGCGGGGACGCGCCTGAGGGTCTCACCACCATTACGTATCCTCAAGCATTCTTGATAGGTATTTGTCAGTCGTTCGCAATGATTCCTGGAGTGTCGCGCTCAGCCGCCACTATTATGGGCGGCCTTCTGCTTGGCGTGCGCCGCACTACTATTGTGGAGTTTTCGTTCTTGCTCGCTGTCCCAACGATGGGAGCCGCAGTCACACTTGATGTGCTTAAGAGCTACCAATCATTTACTACCGACGCTATCGGCTATATTGCAGTTGGATTTGTAACCGCCTTCCTCGTCGCCCTCGTAGCCGTGAAATTCCTCTTGAAGTTCATTAAAACCTCCACCTTTATTCCGTTTGGCATCTACCGCATTGTGATAGCCGCTCTATTCTTCTTTTTCATACTGAACTAAGAGACATATTCAAAAGGTGCCGGTTGCAAGGCGTGGGAATGTGAGGAACGGAGGCGTACTAGTAAGTACGACAAAGAGACGAACAGGGACCCACAACGACGCAAACGGGGACTTTAGGATATGTCTCCTAACTCTTCACACCGACTCCGCGAATGAAGAGAAACAGAGTAAGTCCAAAGAAAACCACTGCAAGACCGCCCATTACACTGAACGCCATAGTCATACTGACATCCGATACCCCCAAGAACCCATATCGGAATGCGTTCACCATGTAGAGAATAGGGTTGAATAGCGAGAGAGTCCTGAACAGGTCTGGGAGTTGGTCGATTGAGTAGAAGACACCACCCAAGTACGTAAGTGGCGTAAGCACAAATGTAGGAACGATGTTTACTGCGTCAAATGACTTAGCAAATACCGCATTCACTAGGCCCGCGAACGAGAACAAAAGCGCGGTCAAGAAGGCTGCTGCAAAGATAATGAAGATATTGAATATAACGAGGTGAGTGAAGAACAGTGATACCAGTACCACTAACGTACCCACAAGAAATGCGCGCATGAGTCCGCCCGACACAAAGCCTGCAATCACCACCCACGTAGGCATGGGAGACACGAGTAACTCGTCAATAGTTCGCTGCCACTTCGCAAAATAGAACGTGGAAACGGTGTTCATGTATGCCGCAGTAATAACGGCCATCATCACCAGGCCCGGCACAATAAACTGAATATACGGAAAGCCGTGTATCGCCTGTACCTGACTTCCAATAAAGGTGCCGAAAATCGCGAAGTACAGCGACATCGTGATAACAGGCGGCAGGAGTGTCTGAGACCAAATACGTACGATACGGACAAAGTCCTTACGTACCATCGTGTAGTAACCAGTGAGTGCGGGTGAGCGTTGCATAGTCTTAGTTCTTTATGAGATTCATGAATACTTCTTCAAGCCTGGAGCCGTTATTGCGGATATTGGCTATTTCTACTCCTACCTTGGTAAAATCCCGGATAGCATTATTTACCGAGTCTCCAGGTGCGAGCGTGAGCTCCATAGTGGTTTCGTCTAGAGGCTTTATTGCAAGTGGACGCAGGAGCTCGAGCTGTGCAATGGATACTGGTGCTCGAGTATCAAGTATCAAGGTTACGTAATTGAGTTTGGTGAGCAATTCCTTCACACTTCCCTCCTGAATAATCTGACCCTTATTCACAATTGCTACCTGACGGCACAATAGCTCTGCTTCTTCAAGGTAGTGGGTAGTCAAAATGATAGTAGTACCAGCTTCGTTGAGCGCTCGAAGGAAATCCCACATGCCACGACGAAGCTCCACATCAACGCCTGCGGTAGGTTCGTCGAGAAGCAATACCTTTGGCTCATGCACAAGCGCGCGTGCAATAAGCAATCTGCGCTTCATGCCCCCCGAGAGTGCTTGAACTTTTTGGTCACGCTTTTCCCAAATACCGAGGTCTTTGAGCAGCTTTTCCGCACGAGGAAGCGCTTCAGCACGGGGAATACCATAGTATCCAGCCTGGTCCAAGACCACATCAATCACTTTTTCAAAAATATTGAAATTGAGTTCCTGCGGCACGAGCCCAATGTACTCCTTTGCCTTGTCTGGATTAGCATCAGTGGAAATACCGGCAATCTCTACTGTTCCTGAAGTCTTGGTAGTGAGTCCTGACGTAATACCAATAAGGGTACTTTTTCCGGCGCCGTTGGGACCTAGGAGAGCAAAAAACTCTCCATGAGCCACCGTAAGTGATACTCCCTTTAGTGCTTCCGTTCCGGGTTTCCCCTTTTCCCCTT